>CALMRR010000349.1 GCA_937871925.1 uncultured Petrotoga sp. | reverse complement strand
AAAATTTGATTGAGTAAAGAACAAGTAGTATAATCGAGAAGAAAAAATATTTTTTCATAAAGAGATAAATGTGAAGTAAAATTTCAAGAAATGGGGGTAATGTATGCTTGAAGAAAAAAATCTGTCTTTCGGAGTGCTGAGCGATATACATTCAGACGGTATAAAACTCAAAAGAGCTATCAAAGATTTATATAAAATTGATATGAAAACAGATGCTCTCATACTCAATGGAGATACGGTAGATTTAGGCTATAACCGGGAGTATAAAAAAATACAAAAAGCTTTAAAATCATCCAAAAACCAGATTCCTGGAAAAATAATCATTTCTCTGGGAAACCATGAATTTTATAAGTATTATGGACATGGTCCCAACACTGAAGCAGAAGAAAAGGAACTTATAAATAATTTTTTGAAGTTTACAGGAAAAGAAAAAGTTTATTCTGATTGTTGGATAAAAGGATATCATTTCATAAGTTTGGGATCAGAAAAAACTTACACCTTTGATCAGCCCAGTACTGTTCAGGCATATCTTTCCGAGTCACAACTGAAATGGTTTGAAGAGAAGATAAACGAAAAGTATGAAAAGAACAAATATATTTTTGTTATTTTTCATCTGCCGCCGGATGATACGGTTAAGTTCTCACACTACTATAAAGAGAATATAAAGCAGGAAGAAAGATTTTTAAAGATTATCCAAAGGTACCCTAATATTGTATATCTTACCGGGCATTCCCATATAAGTCCGCTGGTTTATGACAATATTTTTTATAAGTCGCCTTATGGATATCTCATGATAGACTCTTCATCGGTATCGCGTCCTGTGATTCTTGACGAGAGTACGGGCGAAGAAAAAAATCTTCCTGGCGCAAGAAGCTTTGGACTGTACTTTCAGATCTATGACGAAAGTATGGAAATAAGGGTGCGGGATTTTTCAAAACATGAGTGGATAGGCGAAAGCCACAGATACAATAAATAAAAAAGTAAGGCTGTGCCTTACTTTTTTTTGAGTTCCGGAGCAACAAAGGTATTCCAGTAATTTATCATGAATATTAAGCATGGAAGTGCCAGCAGAGTCCCAATTACTCCAAAAAGCTCTCCGAAAATAAAGATTATAATAAAAATAACGTACCAGTGTATTTTCAGATTGGAACTCTGAACTTTTGGACTGAAAAACCAAACCTCAAGCTGGTTGGCAGCGACAATTATTACTATACCTATTATAAGACCTGTTAGTCCTCTGGTAGCATAGCCTATGAGAAGCATAGGTACCGCAGCAATAACTATACCAAGATAAGGTATAAAATCTGTTATCCAGGAAAGGACACCTAAAAACACTGCTCCTTTTATGCCTGCTACAAACGATGAAAAACCTACAATTAACCCTACAAAAGTTGCAACTACAAACTGTCCCTGTACAAACACTTCAAAATCCCGAAATATTTTTTTTAGGAAAAGAACCCCTTTTGATCTTTCAGAGCTTGGGAACAATATCCAAAACTTATCAGATACTTTACTTATTATACCGTTTATAGTAGCTGCGGTTATTATAGCAATTACGATTGAAGCAATGAAATTAGGAGCTGAGCCTACTACCTTATCAAGAATTGAAAGACCTGTTGAAGAAAATTTATGCGAAAAATCTTCTATAAGCTTGACTATCCATTCTGGCATGGCTTCATAGAGATCGCCGGAAGAAGTGATTTTAAGATTTTCAAGAACAACTTTTCCCTGGTCAATAATTATCGGAATAAGATTTCCAAATGCATAAAGAACTATCCCAATAAAAAATATGTTTGAGATTATTCTGCTTAATGTGGCATTAAGCTTAAATTTTTGCACAAGAAACTTTTCAGGTACTCTTACCAGAATAGAAAAATAAAGTCCTATAACTATAGCAGTCATAGTAAATGGAGCTATTTTTATCAGCACAAGAAAAACAATAAAATAAAGAAGAGTAAGTA
>CALMRR010000348.1 GCA_937871925.1 uncultured Petrotoga sp. | reverse complement strand
TATCTCTCCATAGCCGGTTTTGGTGGATTTGATCTTAATGATTTTTCCAAAAGCTACTATGGAGGAGGAATAGAAGGAAAATTATTTAAGAGCCTTTATAAGTTTACTTTTGGAGCAAGGGCAAAAGTCGGTCATGTAATAGATAACGGAGGTTTGTACAGTTATTCGGTTGGTGGTATGAGTACTGTCAGAGGATATGACTTTGGTGAAAGAAAAGGTGACAGTACGCTACTATTTAACGCTGAACTGGCTTTTGAACTTATAAAACAGCCGCTGCCGATAGATTTTTTTATTTTCTATGATATAGGAAATGCTGATAACAACTATTCCAAACTGATGAACAATACTATTTCTTCAGCAGGAATAGGAGCTAAAGTAACAGTACCGATGCTTGGACAGATTAGATTTGAATATCTTTATAAGATAAATGAAAATAAGTGGGTAGGATCTTTTGGATTCGGACCGGTATTCTGATAATAATCAAAAAATTTTAAATAAGCATAATAAAGGGAAAACGGTAAAATTCCGTTACGGTGCCGCCACCGTGTTTGGGGACGAACTCCACAATTGCCACTGCATAGGGAAGGCGTGGAAAGTAGATTGATCCATCAGTCGGGATACCTTTATATGCCTGTACTTCACCATTCCTACGCGCCATAGGGGTGGTAAAGTTTTTGGGTAATGGCGTAATACTTTTTAACTGGAGGATATATGAAAAAGTTTTTGGTATCTTTTTTTGTTGTATTACTAAGTTTTGTTACTGTTTTTTCTTCTGTTACATATGTGGATGATCTTGCCAGAGAGGTAACCTTTGATTCTCCTGTTAACCAGGTTATAGTTGCTGCTCCTTCTATTTCAGACTATCTAGTAACGCTAAAATGTGAGGAAAAGGTCATTGGAATAACCGATTGGGATACACATATAAAATCTGAAAAGATAGGGAATATGGTACCTCTGAATCTTGAAAAAATAGTATCTTTAAAGCCTGATCTTGTATTTTTGACAGGTGGATTTCAGGAACCAGAAGTAAAGAGACTCGAAAATGCAGGTATAAAAGCTTTTGTAATAAATCCAGGAACCTTTACCGATATATATAAGTCACTCATGACTATAGGAACTATACTTGGTCGAAAAGAAGCAGCAGCCAAGGCAGCTAATGAATTCAGGGAAAAGTATATTAGTATATCAAAGCAGGCAATGAACAGAACAAATAAGCCTAAAGTATTTTATGCTTCGGTTTACAATACAGTTACAGAGATATGGACTGCAGGTACAGGATCGGTTGTGAATGAGATGATTGCATATGCAGGTGGTCTGAATGTGGCAGCACCGTATACCGGAAACAATGGTTGGCTTTCAGTAGGACCTGAATTTATACTTAGCACAAATCCAGATATAATAATTGTTCCATCATACTATGGAGATACTACAGGTAAGGAACTTCTTATGAAAGCTCCGGGTTTAAAAGATGTTAAAGCTGTTAAAAACGGAAGAGTATATATTGTTGATGAAAATATTGTTTCTCAGACTTCACCATCTATAATTAAAGTCCTTGAAGAATTAAACAAAATTTTTGGAGAGTACAAATGAGATTTGTGAAAGTTGACAGGAAGGGGTTTATACCCCTTGCTGTTTTTTTATTATGTCTTTCTTTTCTTTGTATTGTTTTTTTTAGTTCTTTCGGTACGGTAAAAGTTCCATTTTCTGATGTTCTGAAAACTTTTTTGGCAATGCCGCCGGATAAGGTTGAAAGCTCTTTGATTCTTAGGCTTAGAATTCCAAGAATAATAGGAAGTTTCCTTGCAGGTGCGGTGCTTGCTGTTGCCGGAAATTCTTTTCAGCTTGTAATACAAAATCCTCTTGCCGATCCATTTATAATAGGAATCTCTTCGGGTGCAAGTTTTGGAGCTGTTTTATTTACAGCGCTTACGGTAAACACTGCAATCAGAATTCCTTTTGGGATTGAAGGATCGGCCCTTATATTTTCAATTTTAACTTCTGTTGTAGTATTTCTTTTGGCCAAACAAGGAAAAAAGATTCCAATTCTATCTTTGGTTTTAAGTGGGGTTATAATAAGTTTTCTTCTTAACTCTCTTACTACTATGATGTCTGTGCTTTACTGGAAAAACGTTATTCACGTTAATATATGGCTCTTAGGCAGCACTGCTGATTTTGATTGGCCAGATATAGCAGTGGTTCTAGCATTTCTGCTTCTTCAGCTATTGATAGTCTTTTTACTTTCAAGAAAGTTGGACGTTCTTTCAATGAATGAAGATCTTGCCTTATATTCTGGAATTAATCCGGATAAGCTTAAACTTGCCATACTTTCGGTTAACATAGCAGCGGTTTCTGTGGTGGTTTCAAAATCAGGCATAATAGGATTTGTAGGACTTATAATTCCTCATTTGGTAAGAAGTATTACAGGCCCCTACAGCAGAATATCGACGTTTTACTGTATTTTTATTGGGGGAATATTTCTTAGTCTGAGCGACTTTGTTTCCAGAACATTTTTTGCCCCGACCGAACTGCCTATAGGTGTAATGACATCTCTTGTTGGTGCACCGGTTTTCATATACATAATGAAAGTGAAGGGGAAAAAAGTATGATAAAAATTGATCAGCTGTTATTTTCTTATGAAAGCGGTTTTACCCTAGATATTAAACAGCTTGAGATAAAAGATGGGGAGTTTGTATCCATAATCGGACCGAATGGTTCCGGAAAAAGTACGTTTGTAAAACTGTTATCTGGAGTCATAAGGAGTTACAGAGGAAGCATTGTGTTTGATAAAGTCAACATAAGGGATCTTACAATAAAGAAGATTGCCCAGAAGGTATCGGTTGTTCCTCAGGAATTCAGTACTATTTATGAGTATAATGTGGATAGTATAGTATCATCTTCAAGAATACCTTTTGCACGAAAGTTCAGTTTTTCAGAAAGTTATGATGATAAAAAAGCTATAGAAGACGCAATGAAAAAAACCGATACTCTTAGATATAAAAATGAAGTATTTGGAAATCTTTCCGGCGGAGAAAAGCAAAGAGTTATGATTGCACGTGCAGTAGCCCAAAATACAGATATTCTGATACTTGATGAGTTTGTATCGCATCTTGACCCCGGACATGCACAAGAACTGCTTAAACTTGTGAAAACAAGTAATAAGGATGCTGGTAAGACTATTATTTCGGTATTTCATGATATAAATACAGCCAGTCTTTACTCAGACAGGATAATTGTTTTCAATAAAGGCGATATCTTTTCGGATGGCACACCTTATCAGGTGATAACAGAAAAAATGTTGAACGAAATATACTCTCTTGATGCAACCATTATAAAACATCCGCTTTATAATAAGCCACAGGTGATATATAATTGATAGAAAGATATTGATTAATAAAAAACGGGGGAAGAAGATGAAAACATCAGACTTATGCAATAAAGTGGTTAATAATGTAGCAAAGGTGATCAAAGGCAAGGAGGATAAAATAAAACTGCTTATAGCGGCCTTTCTTAGTAATGGTCATGTTTTGATAGAGGATGTTCCCGGAACCGGTAAGACAGTTATATCTAGAGCCATTTCAAAGTCCATAGGATTGGGTTTTAAAAGAGTTCAGTTTACTCCGGATCTGCTTCCGGGAGATCTTACAGGATTATATATATACAATAGACAGAATGAAGAGTTTCTTCTTAAAAAAGGTCCGGTTTTCACAGAATTTCTATTGGCTGATGAAATAAACAGAGCAACTCCGAGGACACAGTCGGCACTTCTTGAAGCTTTGGCAGAGCGTCAAGTCACTATCGACGGTATAACTCATCAGTTGAGCAAAGATTTTTTTGTAATGGCTACTCAAAATCCTGTGGAGTTTGAAGGAACATTTCCTCTTCCTGAGGCTCAGTTAGATAGATTCATGATAAAAACCACGATAGGCTATCCGGAGTTTGAAGATGAAATAAAAATGCTCAGTGGCCAGGATAGAGGTCATCCGCTGGACGATATCCAAACCGTTGTAGAACAGGTAGAGATTGATCAGTGCAAGAAAGAAGTGAATGAAGTCAATATATCGCCCGATATACTTTCTTATATAACCAGAATAGTAGATAGAACAAGAAATGATAAAAATATTCTTCTGGGGTCCAGTCCCAGAGGAAGTATAAACCTTATGAAGATCTCAAAGTCAATTGCTGCGATAGATAATAGAAATTTTGTTATTCCAGACGATGTAAAGTATTCTGCTAAAAGTGTTCTTACACATCGTATAATTCTTAAGCCTGAAACCAAAATAAGAAAGATTTCACCAGATGAAATTATGCAGAAAATACTTTCAGAAGTTGAAGTGATTGTTTAGTGAGAACCGATAACTTAAAAATAAAAAAAATCACTCTTTATATAACGATTTTCTCATTTCTGACATTAACAGAGCTTTCTTTAGTACTCTGGTTTATTCTTGCAGTGCTGTGGATAAGTTTTTTTAAGAAGAAAATGGCATTTAAAAAGCTTGAAGTATCCCACAGTTTTGAATATGAAAGGATATTTGTCGATGAAGAGGTTTGTTTTACAGTGAGTATAAAGAATCATTCCAAAGAGGAGTTCACACTGCTGGTGACTCCACCTCATCTTGTAGATACATTTTTTCCTAAAGAAGATTTGTTTGTACTAGGAAAACAGGAAGTACAAAAAAGAAAGTTTAGATTTTCATTTTCTGAGCGCGGAAGTAAAAAAATAGGAAGATATACCGTTTCTTTTGATGATCGGTTTGGTCTTTTTTCTTTTTGGAAGGTCTATGAAGTCTGTACAGAAGTAAAAGTATTTCCCAAGCTTGTATCTGGAGTATTTCGTAATCAGGCTCTAAAGAAGCTTCTTCCATCTCAGAAGTCAAATGTAAGAATACTTGAAGATGTGTCAATGTTTGAAAATATAAGTGAATACGATAATGAACCGCTTAACAGAGTTCATTGGAAAGCGAGTGCGAGATATGATAGGCTTATGGTGAAGAAGTTTTCATTTACAAGCATGGGTAGAACAAGAATCTATCTTGATGCCAACTTTCCAAACCAGGAGCTTATTCTTAATCAGGCTTGGCAAGAGCTTCATTCTCAATACATTGAGTATGCCATCCGGGCATGTGGTTCATTAATCAAGCAGATGATAGAAAGTAATCAAGAGGTAATTTTTAAAGTATTTTCAAAAACATATGAAACTGTTGATTCAAAAAACTGGGTTGAATACTTTGATGTACTTTCGTGTCTTGAAGGAAAGTATGAGCCTATACAGAACTTTCAGCTATATCTTCAGGAGGATTTGCGTTTTTTGACATTTGAAGATACAGTAATCATAGTATCTATGTTTCTTTCAGAAAGTATTCTTCCGCTTTTGATAGATTTAAGATCGCGGTGCTCTAAGGTAATAGTCCTGCTCATGCCTTATGGGTTCAGATTAGAGGATGAGGAAAAAACTGAGTATGTCGAAAGATTCAGAGATGAACTCCTTACTTTACAGCAAAAGGCAGAAGTACTTGAGGAAAATCATGTTTTGGTGAGGCTGATTTCTTCAAATCAAAGTCTTTCAGAGGTCTACGAAAGTGTATAAACAGTATTCTCTTATATTGCCGATACTTATAATGATTCCATTTTTAAGATTTGATATTTCAGATTTTCTACTTATAGGTGTATGTACTGTTCTGGCGTTAAAGCGAAAGATTCTGGTGATGGCTTTTGGTATTATGGTACAGTTTGTTGTTCTGCGGTACTTTATACTGTATGACCATCTTTTTGTACGTATTGCAGCAACAGTATTGGCTATGCTGCTTATATATATGATTCCTAAGGCAGAAAAAAGAATTCTTGACTATTACATACTATGGATTTTATGTTTGATCGCAGCTAAAAGTATAATTCAGCCTGAGCTTGCTTATCTTTCATTGATAGCTGGTGCGATTCTTGCGTTTATGATGTTTTTGAAGAGCAGGTACGTGATTCTTATCATGCTTCCTATTATTTTTTTATTTTTCTTTAGATTCTCAGTAAGTCCCATGACACTTGCATTGTTTGCATCATCCCAAGCCCCTGTTATAAAAGCTGAAGAAAATAGCTATCAGAATGAAAATAAAGCTTTTGAAAAGATCAATGGAAGTTTATCAATGAAATCAAAACAAACAGACAAAGCCAATGAAAGTGACACACAGGTACTGGATATGCTTAACGATATTAAAACAAAAAGTTTTTTGGATATTTTTTTTATAGGAATAATGATGATTTTTTTTATGATTATCTTTCTTACAAGCTTAAAGGTTATGCCTGTTGGAAAGAAAAAAACCTATCTTTCAATAGGCAGCGCTTTTTTAATGCTTGTTGTAAGTATAACAGGACTACTAAATTTTAACGGCACACTAAATAAAGTATCTTCAGACAGTTTTGCGCAGGCACATCATCAAGCTTCTATCGGCTCGGCAGGAAAGATAGAAGATTATAGCGAAAAAACAGAGGTTACAGACAGTTCATCCATTATAAAATATGAAAAGGAAAAAAAGGATACTAAAAGTATTATTTTCAGATATATGATTGTAATCACTGCAGGAATGGTGCTCATATCTATTTTGAGCGCTGTGGCTGTTTTAAAAAAATCATTCTTTTTTTTCAAAAAACAGAAGGAGCCAAAGATTTTAAACTCTGGGCAAGATGAGCACTTTAAAAGTACAACTACTCATGAAATTAGAGTTTACTCACAGCACATAGTAAAGGCATACCTTCAGATAAGGAAAGATTATTTTGACTCATCCGAAGAACTTACACCTTATGAACTGCTTAAACTGAACAGAGAATGGGAAAACTTTTCAAAGCTTACTTATGAGTATGTAAACATAACTTACGGTATGTTAGACGTTAAGTATACGAAGGAAGAAGTCAAGGATATAGTTGATGGTGCCATTACAGAAGTAGACCAGTTCTTTCGGCATAAAACAAAAAATCCGGCTTAAGCCGGATTTTCTATTTATCAAAGTAATATACTACGCTGACTCCTCCAGAAACTCCAAAATTTAAATATGGAACAACTGTTAAGTCCAAAGCAACTTCTAATGCTACATCAAGCTTTCCGTCCATGAAGGCATAGTTCAGACCAGCAGGAAGACGTGCTCCAAGCAAAACGGATGATCCAAAAAATCCTACTGTTGCTCCTGCACCATAGTGAAGCGGGAAAACAAACTTTTCAAACTTTACAAGAGACGGTTCATACAGAAGATAATCTGCAGCAACGTCTAAATGACCATTGTAACTTATTCTTGCATCTACAAAAGAAGATGAGTTCAGAAAGTATCTTCCGTAAAGACCGAAAGGACTTCCGAGGTAAACACCTGCTCCCATCTTTGAAAAACCTACACAGAATAAAAGACTGAGTACGGCAACAAGAACAAACAACCTTTTGAACATCCTACACCTCCGCTTATTTTTTTATAGAATAGAAGGATTTCAGACCCCTGTACTGACCGATGTCACCGAGCTGTTCTTCTATTCTTAAAAGTTGATTGTATTTGGCAATTCTGTCTGTCCTTGAAAGAGATCCAGTTTTAATAAGGCCGGAATTGGTTGCTACGACCAAGTCTGCTATAAATGTATCCTCAGACTCTCCCGATCTGTGAGAAACAACACATGTCATATTGTTGTTTTTAGCCATTTCGATAGCATCAAGAGTTTCAGTCACAGAGCCTATCTGATTTAGTTTTATGAGTATAGAGTTTGTAGCTCTCATATTGATGCCTTTTTCAAGTCTCTTGACATTGGTTACATATAAATCGTCACCTACGATCTGAACTTTTCCCCCTACTTTGGACGTTAGCTTCTGATAGCCATTCCAGTCATCTTCGTTACATGGATCTTCTATGGATACAATAGGATACTTCTTGATAAGTTCCTCATAATAAGCGATAAGCTCATCAGAAGATACTTCTTTTTTATCTATTGTGTACTTTCCATTTTCTTCATTGTAAAATTCGGAGGCAGCACAGTCCAGAGCAATGAAGATGTCTTTTCCAGGAACATACCCGGCATCTTCAATGGCCTTGATTATATGCTGAATAGCATCTTCGTTTGTTTTGAACTTGGGTGCAAATCCGCCTTCATCTCCGACTGCTGTGACATGACCCTCTTTTGATAGCAGAGATTTTAGAGAATGGAAAGTTTCTGTTGCGGCTCTTAATGCTTCTTTGAAGGAGCTGAAACCTGCCGGAACTATCATGAACTCCTGTATTTCTAAACCGCTGTCAGCATGTTTTCCACCGTTTATAACGTTCATCATAGGAACGGGAAGAACTTTAGAGCTGGTACCGCCAAGATATCTGTATAACGGTATACCTAAGGATTCAGCAGCAGCTCTTGCTACAGCCATAGATACAGCCAGGATAGCATTAGCTCCAAGCTTTTCCTTGTTCTCAGTTCCATCCAGATCTATCATCAGTTTATCAATCAGTACCTGGTCAAAAGCATTAAGCCCTACGATTTCCTTGGATATTATCTCGTTTATGTTTTCTACAGCTTTAAGAGTGCCTTTTCCTTTGTATCTTTTTTTGTCACCATCTCTGAGTTCAAGAGCCTCAAACTTGCCGGTTGACGCTCCGGATGGGACTATTGCCATTCCTTTAGCTCCTGAAGTAAGGACAACTTCTGCTTCAACGGTTGGATTTCCCCTGGAATCAAGAACTTCTCTGGCATGTACCGAAATAATTTCATCGTAAATATACTCCATCTAAAAGCACCTCCTGACATATGATTAAAGTTTTTCAACTACTCGTGTTCCTACATTTTCACCTTTTAATGCCTTAATAAGATTATCCTTCATGAAAAAATCAAGGACAACTATCGGCATATTGTATCTCTGACATATTGCAAAAGCCTCTGTATCAAGAACCTTAAGATTTTTTGAAATAGCTTCTTCATATGTAATTGTATCATATTTCAAAGCATCATCGTATTTTTTTGGATCTTTTGTATATATTCCGTCCACCTTGGTTGCTTTTACAATAAGATCAGCTTTCATCTCAACTGAACGTATGGCAGCCGCTGTGTCGGTTGTAAAGAATGGATTAGAAGTACCGCCTGCAAAAATTACAACATATCCTGAGTTGAAGTACAGGTCAATATCGTCGTACTGAATTGGCTTAACAGATGGAAGAGATACAATCTGTGAAACAACTATGGTTTTTATTCCTCGCTTTTCAAAGAAATCCTTGAGATAGATAGCATTTATAACCGTTCCAAGCATACCTATATTATCAGCAATGCTGTTGGTGAGAGTATTAAGTTCCTTTCCTCTGAAAAGATTTCCTGCTCCCACTACCATACCAATATTAAAGCCTTCTTTAGATACTTTTTTAATTTCCTGAGTGAGATACTCTATGGCATCATCGTTGAAACCTTTTTGTCCTTCGCCAGAAAGGACTTCGCCGCTGAGCTTTAACAGAACTCTCCGTTTCATAAAAGTACCTCCAACAAAATAAAAGGGTGGCATATCCCACCCTGATCAAAATTATTCACCTATTGCGTATCTTGTAAACTTGTCAACCTTTATATTTTCACCGATCTTTGCTATTACCTGTGTTATAAGATCTTTAACTTTTTCTCCTTCGCCAAAAACGTAAATCTGATCAAGCAGGCAGTTCTCTTCATAAAATTTGTTTATTTTATTTTCAACTATCTTATCTACAATGTTGGCAGGTTTTCCTGAAGCTTTCACTTCTTCTATATAGATTTCTTTTTCTTTACTCAAAATATCTTCCGGGACATCTTCCTTAGAGAGCCATCTGGGACTCATTGAAGCTATCTGGAGGCTTATCTTTTTTGCAAGGTCATGAAAATCCTGTGTTCTGGCAACAAAATCTGTCTCGCAGCCCAATACCAAAAGTACTCCGACTTTTTCATTATGATGTATATAAGAGTAAACTATTCCCTGTGTGGTTACCCTGTCAATCTTTTTCGCTGCTTTAGCAACTCCTTTTTTTCTTAAAAGTTCTACTGCCAAATTGACATCACCTTTAGATTCCACAAGGGCATTTTTACAGTCCATCATGCCTGCTCCCGTCATTTCTCTCAGCTGTTTCACCATATCTGGAGTTATTGCCATTTTTATGTTACCTCCTCAAAGAAAATATATAGATTTATAAAAAGATTAAAAACATAGTACCGTTATAAAAGATATTTATATGTAAAAGTTAGGTCCTATGTAAAAACCACATCATATTCTAACACGGGAATTTGTCTATAAGGATAAGTTATTATTAACAAATTTATGTCTGAGCAAATTTAAGCTTAAGCTCTTTCTCAATAAGTGGAGAGACCCAGGTACTTACGTCTCCACCAAACTTAGCAACTTCTTTAACCATTGAAGAAGAGATAAAAGAATAGGTAACGTCTGACATAAGAAAAAAAATCTCAAGCCCAGGGCACATAGATCTGTTAGCATTGGCCATTTGCAGTTCAAATTCAAAATCTGTTACAGCGCGCAATCCACGTATAACGCATTTAACCCCTTTTTTCCTGGCATAATCAACCATCAGCCCGCAATGATAGTCTACCGATACATTGCTCAGGTGTTCAAGTGAAAGACCGGTAAGTTTAACTCTTTCCTCAACGGAGAAGAGATACTTTTTGGAGGGATTATGCATTACAACTACATGAATATGGTCAAATATCTTAGTTGTTCTTTCTACGATATTTATATGACCCAGGGTTATAGGGTCGAAGCTTCCCGGATATATTGCAATTCTTTCACTCATTATTCACCTCTCCGTATTTTATAATCTCACCTGAACCCAAAAGGAAACCATCATAGTCATAGAAAACCGCAAACTGACCGGGAGTTATAGCAAAGATGGGTTCTTCAAATACAACTTCGGCAGTATCATCATTACTGAAAAAGATGCTTGCTTTTTTTTCTTCTGATTTTTTCCTTATTCTGCATACAATATTTTTGATATGGTCTTTTTCTGTGAAAAAATTCAGATTATTTACAATAAGAGAACTGGAATAAAGTTTGGCGGTAGGAGCAACCACTAGTGTATTATTGTGTGGGTCTATGCTGTATACGTGTAACCGCTGATTTATAGCTTTATTAAAAAGTAAACCGTTTCTTTGACCAATTGTATAAAAGGTATAACCTCTATGTTTTCCAATAACTTTACCGTTAAGATCTATGATATTTCCCTCTCCTGGATCAACAGAGTTTTCACTGAGAAACCTATGGTTGTTTTCATCCGGAATAAAACATATTTCTTGACTATCTGGCTTATTGGCCACGGTTAGATTAAGAGATGCAGCGATTTCTCGTATTTGTGGCTTAAAAAGCTTTCCCAACGGAAAGTAAAGAAAGTCAATATACTCTTTACGGATTTGAGATAAAAAGTAAGACTGATCTTTATAGCTATCCACACCACGCCTTAAAAGAAAAGTTTTGTAATGTTCTGAATATTCGTTTATTACATAATGACCGCTTGAAACATACTCTGCGCCGATTTTTCGTGCTATTTCAATGGCTTTGCCGAATTTAAAGTATCTATTACATACTACGCATGGATTAGGGGTTATTCCTATTTTATAACTGTTCAGAAAATAATCTATAACTTTTTTTCTGAAATCCTCGTAAACTTCTACAACGAAAAAATCACTTATATTAAGCTGTTTTGCGACATTTTGGGCATCATAAGTAT
>CALMRR010000347.1 GCA_937871925.1 uncultured Petrotoga sp. | reverse complement strand
TGGAACCTGAACTGGAGTTAACTTCACACCATCCTGGAAAGCTTCTTTCAGATCCGAAATAACTTTATCGTAGTCCGCTCCGTCTTTATCCATCTGGGATACGAATACAATAATGGGCTTATTCTGTTCTCTTGCCATCTGCCATATTCTTTCAGTAGATACTTCAACTCCGGCAGTTCCGTTCACTATCAATAAAATATTATCTGAAGCATTTATTGCAGTTTGAAGATCTCCTAAAAATTCTGTTGAACCCGGAGTATCTATAAAATACAATCTTGTATCTTCAAAATCAACAGTCGTAATATGATTGGAAAAACTTGCGGCTTTTTCTTTTTCAATGGGCTCCGAATCGAGATATCTCTGTCCGATTCTGTCCGCTCCCGAATAATAATTTTTAAGTACTGCATCAAGAAGTGTAGTCTTTCCGCTATTATGATGTCCAAATACTCCTACTATCCTTTTTTGAGCTGGTAAATATTTCCCCATATAAAGTGCCACCTCCGTAGATTTTGGTAGATAACCATTAGCGTTATTTCATAAAGACACCCAACATTACAGGTATCGATTCACGCCAGTCTGCTTCTCTATAATTAATAATCTTATTATCTGCATAGAAAAGACAAGAACTTCCGCCATCAAACATCATGGCTTTTTTGAATGTACCTATCTGATTCAACAGTTCTATACATCCATCATAGTCAAGACCGGGGTAATCTTTTTGGTTACCTTCGACCAATATAAATGTTACCATATTATCATTATCAATTGCAACAAGCGTTCTTGACGTTCTACCGTTAATAATACTGCTGAAGCCTCTTTTTTCTTCCGCTAGCCTTTCTTTTGAAAACTCCGTGTTAATTAAGAAAGGCCCTCCGTCTACCATATGATAGACATTTATATCTTTATCGTTATTGGTTTCATAACGAAAAACAGAGTCTATTACAATCTCTGTAAGATACTTTTCATATTCTCTTTTTACAAGTAAGAGCAACTGGTTACCGGATGGACTTTTTTTTGTTGTGGATATCACTTTACCGTTTTGAATAAGATAAAATAGATACTCGTCTTCGCCTTCTTTTATGGAGTTTTTGTACTCTGATGTATATACTTTTATATTGGCTTTCCAAAGAGAGTTTACACTCTTTACCAAAAGTGGTATATCATCAAGATATGCTGTATACTCAAGCTTTATATAATCCATGTTGGGATTTCCGTTTTTATCAATATAAAACGAAGGTCTCAAATGTGAATCTATATGAAGAACACGTCCGTTAAGTATTATCTTACCTATCGGTTCAAGCGTGGAAACATCAAAGTAAGAAGCATTAACAGCCAGAATAGGTTTTTGTGCAGATAAAACATTAATAAACTTTGAAGAAATACCGAGATTGTTTACTACAGGCTGTATTTTATAATTTTTAGGATCATACTTTGCATAATAGCATTTTACCTTTTGCTCACCAATAGTTACTATCTTCTGCTGGTATCCTGAAAGAACACCAACCGGGTCATCAGGTTTATAAACTGACTTATCGCTACTGGATGAAACTGCTTCAATTATTATTTTTTTCCCTTGTATTAAAACTTTGTAGTCCAATGTACTTTTGATCTTTAAAGTTACCATACCGCCAGAGCTGGTAAGATCTATCTCCTTAGGGACTATTCCTGAGTTCTGAAAAGGAATAAGCCTGATAATTTTCTGTTCTCCCGACGATGTGAAAGAAATACATTTTTCATAAGCTATAGAATCTGTTTCTACAGTTAACTTATTTAAAGAATAAGTCATATTGACAATCTTTGGCAGTTGTGAATAAAAAAACATATTGCCATCGGCACTTATATACGATCTTTTTAAAAATTTTGCCAACAGATCTGCCTTAATATGAGTACTTCCGTTCTCCATAACAATAGAACTCTTATATTTGGTAAGAAAATTAAGCTTGGCATACTGATCTTGTTTATTTATTTCAAGAATATCTTTTTGAAAGACCATAAAAATAGAGTTTTCCGTTTTATGCACTGTTAGTCCTTCCAGAACAAGATCATCAACTCTGACAAAGTACTCCGACCCCAGCACCTTTAAAGGAGCGGTTGATGGCTCTTTATCAGTATTAATAAAAATGGCATCACCTGAAAATGCCGTAATGGCAAATATATATATAAGAACAAAAAAAATAATCTTTTTATGCATCAGTTCTCTCCTAACTACTCTATTACGTCATAAATGAGTTTATATTCATCTGAATCTGGTTTTTCTTTATCTATGATATATGCATGCTCAAGAAGCTTCATAGACTCTTCGTAGTTACTTGCAGCACTCTTATATACATACGCTATAACATCACCTTTTTTTACATAATCACCCAACTTTTTTACAATTTTTATTCCTACAGAAGGATCTATAATGTCTTCTTTTTTAGCTCTTCCGGCTCCAAGAACCATCGATGCAACACCTACCGCCTGGGTATCTATCTTAAAGATGTATCCATCTTTTTTCGCTTTAAACTCTAATATATCTGAAGAAATGTTCAAAAAGCTTTCAGGATCATCTATTACCTTTGGCTCGCCTCCTTGAGCCTGTATCCATTTTTTAGCAATTTCCGCAACCTTTCCCGATCTTATATTTTTTTCCAGTATAATTTTGGAGTTCTGGTAAGTATCAATTCCAGATATCTGAATCATCCGGGCAGCAAGTTCAAAACAAAGCTCGGTAAGGTCCTTAGGTCCTTCGCCCTTCATAGTCTGTATAGCCTCGAGAACCTCTATAGAATTTCCTACTGTTTCGCCAAGCGGCTGATTCATGTTTGTAACCAAAGCAATAACTTTTTTTTGATTAAGCTTTGCAATATCAACCATGGCCTTTGCAAGCTCTACTGATTCACTTACACTTTTCATAAAAGCTCCCGAACCGGTCTTTACATCCAGTACAATTCCATCAGACATAACAGCCAGTTTTTTGCTCATTATACTCGCTGATATAAGAGATACCTCGTCAACAGTTGCCGTAGTATCTCTAAGTGCATATATTTTTTTGTCTGCAGGAGCAATGTTGGCCGTCTGCCCTGCTACAACAACAGCATATTTATTAGCTATATCTATGAACTCTTTTTCGCTCAATGAACTTCTGAAACCCGGTATTGCTTCCAGCTTATCTATAGTACCACCTGTATGGCCCAATCCTCTGCCGGAAAGCTTCGAAACCTTCAGTCCCATAGAAGCTACCATAGGAGCAAGACATATGGTTGTTTTATCTCCTACCCCACCGGTGGAATGCTTATCAATTTTTACACCTTCTATGGCACTAAGATCTATCTTATCGCCGGATTCAAGCATGGCCATTGTAAGGTCATATCTTTCTTTAGCGGTCATATGATTAAAGTATATTGCCATAAGCCAAGCTGCCATCTGATAGTCAGGTACTGTTGATTTTACAAATCCTTCAATCATATACTCAATTTCCTGGGTAGTATTCTCAAATCCGTCTCTCTTCTTCTGAATGATATCATATGGTCTCATCTTTAATACCTCCCTTGAAAGTAATCCGGAATAGCGTACCGTTATTTTCTTCACTTTCAAGATACACTCCGGCATTATGTTTGTCCAGTATCGATTTAACTATGTATAATCCCAATCCAAAACCACTTACCTGCCTAGTTCTAGACTTATCGACACGATAGAACATATCGAATATTTTTTCAAGCTCCTTTGACGGTATTCCTATTCCTGTGTCTTCTATTTCAAGAACTACATTACTGCTTTCTTTGTAAAGTCTCACATAAACATTTTTTTCTCCCTTTTCCTTCATAGATGTAAACTTGAGGGCGTTGTCCACAATATTATAAACCGCCTGCATTATTCTTTCTTCGTCACCTTTTATTTTAAGGTTATTGGCTACTTCAGCGGTAAGACTTACATCTAAGCCTTCAGAAAGGAGTTTAAAAAATTCAAAGACTTTTTTGGTTATATTGGAAATATTAATTTCTTTTATATTAGTGTTATCAGTAAGGGATTTTTCAAGTCTTCCTAGATCAAGAAGGTCATTTACTAGTCTGGTAAGCCTTGCAGTCTCATCCTCTATTATTTTTAACATCTTTTCTAATCCTTTGTCAAGATGATTATCCATAAGAATGGTTTCAAGATAACCATTCATAACCGAAAGAGGTGTCCTGAGCTCATGTGACATAGTAGTCAGAAATTCTTTTCTGAGGTTTTCAAGATTTTTCTCTTTGGTTATATCCGAAAGCAGTACTATACGTCCGTTATCGTCTATGTTCATCATTTTTACTTTACATTTATAAAACCTTTTTTCAGGTGAATAAAACAAAAGCTCCTCTTCTTCATCAGACTGAAGTTTATAACTTTTAAGTACCAGGTCTATGAGACTGTGATTGTCTACTATTTCTACTATTGATCTTCCAACATAATCATCAATTGTAAAGATTCTTTTTGAAAAATCATTTGCAAAGTCAACTTTTATTATGTCCGACTGGTATATCGAAACAACTATTACTCCCTCTTCAAGATTATTCATTATGGAATAAAGGTTCTTCCTTCTTACCCTTTCACTTTCATACCTTTCTGCAAGGCTTTTATACTTAAGATTGGTCTGATGAAGGAGAAAGTCATCTGAAGGATTGTTTATATTAATATCAAGTATTCTGCAAAGCTCTTCTTTAAGTTTTTTGTAGGAATCTATAGCTTTCATCTGCCGGAAGTATACGGCAGCCAGCATTACTCCCGCAAAAAAAGTTAATAATATTGCCAATGTCATATACAGCATATTATTACCTGCCTTTTTTTATATTCAAAAAACGACAGAGGACACCCTCTGTCGTCAATAACCAATAGTTTATCAGTCGTTCTTTTCTTTTCCGGGATCCCTGAACTTATATCCTTTTCCTCTTACGGTTATTATGTACTTAGGATTGGAAGGATCTTCCTCTATCTTGGTTCTGAGTCTCCTTATATGTACGTCTACTGTTCTTGTATCGCCATAATAGTCATATCCCCAAAGCTTATCCAACAGAACATCTCGGTTGAAAACCTTTCCTTCATTCTTGGCCAGGAAGACCAAAAGATCAAATTCAAGAGGAGTCAATCCTACAAGCTCGCCCCTTACCCATACTTCAAGTCTCTCGGTATCTATTATAAGATCTTTGGCTATTATCTTTTTCGGTCCTTCCTCTTTCATCTGTGAAGCAGATGTCTGTCTTCTGAAAATACTCTTTATTCTTGCAAGAAGTTCTCTGACATTAAACGGCTTGGTCACATAATCATCGCTTCCCAGTTCAAGACCAGCAACTTTATCTGCTGAATCATCTTTTGCACTGAGAATAAGCATAGGAGTAAGCTTATGATTTTCACTGCTTTTAAGAATTCTTATAAGGTCAAACCCATCCATTGATCCGGGTAACATAATGTCAACTATAAAAAAGTCAACATCCTTCTCCTCAATTACTTTGAGCGCTTCATCAGCACTTCCGGCTGTAAGAACATCATATCCTTCTTTTGAAAGGTTAATCGATAACATTTCGGAAATTGCTGGATCATCTTCTACTATCATAATAGTCTTTTTTGCCATCTGTAATTCCTCCCTTCAATTTTATTACTAATTAATGCTTTTTATTTTATCTGATTTTTCCTTGATCTTACGACTTACCGAACCCAGAGAGACCACTACCCTTTCAAAACTAAAGGAAGCTACTTTTTCAAACTCGTCGAATACCTCTCCTTCAAAAGTTACCTTATTCTCATTTACCGACTTAACAAGTATCTTTATACTGACAATGGAATGAACCGGAGTTACCGAGAGATGATTTATGGATGTAGACCCAACCACTGAAACGTAATTTGAAGGTATAACACTTTTTAAAATGCTGTAGCCGCAACGATGAACATTCTCGAGAAGGGCAGATGTGCTTAACGTTCCCAGACTAAGAAGTTCCTCATCCTCTGACCACAAAAAAGTGTCATCCAGTACCTTAAAATTAAAGACCTTTTCCTTTCCCTCAAGTTTTTTTAATTCTTCAATTACTTCCCTCACTTTTTACCACCTTCTCTTTAAGCTCCATTGACCCTGTATACTTTTCCAGCTCGCCTATATCAAGCTCAAGCATTTTCTTCAACTCGTCGCCTAATATAGTTTCTTTTGAAAGCAGATAACGGGCTATGAAGTCAAACTTCTGAATATTCTGCCTTACAAGCTCTTTGGCCTTTTCATATCCGTCGGTGATTATTTTGTTCATTTCAGAATCAATAATTGCAGCAGTTTCATCTGAATAATTCTTCATCTTAGTAATCTCTCTGCCCAGGAAAACTTCTTCCTCTTCTTCTCCCCAGGCTATTGGACCTATTTTATCGCTCATACCAAGCTGACATACCATAAGTCTTGCATACTCAGTAGCCTTCTTTAGATCATTCCCTGCACCAGTCGTTACCTCGCCGAAAATAACCTCTTCAGCTGCTCTTCCGCCTAAAATGGCAACTATCCTGTCAAGTATCTCAGATCTGGATAAGAGATACTTATCTTCAAGCGGAAGCTGCAGAGTATATCCTAACGCCTGATGACCTCTGGGTACAATCGTTACTTTATGAACAGGATCGGCATTCGGAAGCAGACTTCCTATTATAGCGTGACCAAGCTCATGATAGGCTATTATTTTCTTTTCCTTTTCCGAAACAACCCTCGATTTTCTTGAAGGACCGGCTATTACCCTGTCTATTGCTTCTTCAAACTCTTCCATGTTTATAACGTTCTTTTTCTTTCTGGCCGAAAGCAATGCTGCTTCATTTACAAGATTTTCAAGATCCGCACCAACAAATCCGGGTGTTCGCCTTGCAAGAACATTCGGATCAACATCCTGAGCTATAGGTTTACCTCTCATATGTATCTTTACTATAGCTTCTCTTCCGTTAAGATCAGGAGAGTCTATAACAACTTTTTTATCGAATCTTCCAGGTCTGAGAAGTGCCTTATCCAAGATATCAGGCCTATTGGTAGCCGCCATAAGTACTATCCCTGTTTTAGAATCAAAACCATCCATCTCTACAAGCAGCTGGTTAAGAGTTTGCTCCCGTTCATCGTGACCCCCGCCTAGACCCGCACCTCTCTGACGGCCTACAGCATCAATTTCATCTATAAATATTATTGCTGGGGCACTTGCTTTTGCCTGTACAAAAAGGTCTCTTACCCTTGCAGCACCTACTCCAACAAACAGTTCAACAAAGTCGGAACCGCTTATAAAGAAAAAAGGAACTCCGGCTTCTCCCGCAACTGCTCTGGCCAAAAGAGTTTTTCCTGTTCCGGGGTTTCCGACCAGAATTATACCCTTAGGCATTCTTGCACCTATCTTTACAAAACTCTTTGGATCTTTAAGGAACTGAACCACATCACTCAACTCTTCTTTAGCTTCATCTACACCTGCAACATCATTAAAAGTAATTTTATCCTTCTCAGGATCGTATTTACGCGCCGGACTCTTTGAAAAGTTCATTCCCTGAGGTCCCCTGCTCATAGGCCTGAACATGAGAAACCATATAAAAACAAGGAAAATTATGGGTATAAGATAAGTGATTATATTTATCCACCAACTGGAAGATATCCCTTTGACAAACCTGATCTTTATACCATCGCGAGACAAAGCATAGATAAAATCCTGATCAATCATCATTCCAGGATTGTAAACATTAAATTTGGTACCGTCTATAAGCTTCAAGGAAATCATACCGGTGTCCTCAATATCAATATTCATTACCTGTTTGCTTTCAATGAACGATATCATCTCAGAGTAGCTTATATCTTTAACGCTCTGTGTGTTGGTTAATCCGCTAATGCCAAAATAAATCAATAGAGCTAAAACTATATACACAAAAAGCACACCTATAGTTTTTTGCGGTTTTCTGTTATCAGCCAAGATTTATGCCTCCCTTTGCTTCATGACTTGTAGTGTTAGACTGTCTTTATTTCTTTTTATGACAATATTGCCAAATTTTCTTCTACCACCGTTTTTCATACTTATTATCTTGCAGCTTTCTTCGTAGTTGGGTGGATATTTTCCGTTTTTAAGAAAAATCGTCCGCAGTACCTCAGAATCAAAAAAGTCATATCTGAGTTTGAACTCATAAACTTCACCTGTTTCAGAAACCCTTTCATCATAAATTTTCTCAACCTGTTCTTTATAAGACCATACAATCTGACAGAACCTTAGAATATTTTCATCGTACTTTGGATTTATATTTTCTAAAACCGGCAATATATCTAGCCTTATAGCATTTCTTGTATATTTTTTATCCTTGTTTGAACTGTCATTAACATGTTTAACATTATTAATTGTAACATAATCCAATATCTCTTTCAAAGTTACAGTTAACATAGGATGTGTAACTTTTCCGTTAACAGGGCTCAAACCTCCCATTCCAATTATTCCTGTACCTCTTGAAAGCCTGTAAATAACAGTTTCTGCAAGATCAGAAGCATGATGAGCAGTAGCTATTTTATTATAGCCATATTTTCTTAAAATTTCATATAAAAATTCATATCTCAGTTCACGTGCTCCGGTTTCTATTGTTTTTTTATTTTTTGAACAATACCCAATTACATCGCCATCTGCTGTAAAAAAAGGTAAGGAAAGTCCTTCACAATAACTTCTGACAAACTCTTGTTCCTCGTCAGATTCTTTTCTGAGCTTATGATTAAAATGGGCAACCCCAAGTTGGTATCCGGATAACTTTGAAAGCTTATACATAACGTTCAAAAGAGTCATGGAATCTTTTCCGCCGGATACACCTATTAATATTTTATCACATTTTTTAAATATTTCGTAATCTTTTATGAACTGAAATATCTTTCTTTCTATTTCACTGAGTTTTATCGTCATTTGCGCCGCCAGTATAAATAAAAATCAATCATATTATACATTACTATGTTATATAAAACAAAACTTTGTTTATCATTAATAGAGATAGACTACAAGCTTTTTACTAAATAATTATCTTAAAAATCTCTTAAGAATTTGGTTTTATAGTTATTTTATTGTTTTTTCATACTCAATACTACAATTAAAAACAAAAATTCCCTGCGATATTTCAAGCAGGGACGAATGTTCTGGAGCCGATGAAGGGATTTGAACCCCCAACCTACTCATTACGAATGAGCCGCTCTACCGTTGAGCTACACCGGCCAACTAGGAATATTATACTACAAAATGAAACCAAGTCAAGTTTTTTATGAGATTTATATTTTTGTTACATTATGATACTATAATATACTTAATTTGAATAAGTTCCGGAGGTCATTTTGAAAACAAGACAAAGTATTTTCATTGATAAAGATATAAGCCCAGAAATAAAAAATTTTCTTGAAGGTTCTTTTATAAAGTCAGGTATGGTTGTAAGCAGTTCGGTTTCTCAAGCCGATATATGTGTAAGCAGACATAATTCTCAACCCGGAAAGTACTCCCTTGTTATGACGGGTCAAACAATTGAGTTTTATGACACTGCAGGTAATCTTTTCTATACTCTTAATGTGACAGATGAAATGACCGATATCGAAATTGCAATAATCAAAACTCTATCGATAGTAAACGGCAGAAAACCTTTTGATCTTTATGCCTCGAAGGCCCGTTACGTAAACAAACTTTCCAAATTCCTCCAAGGACTAGTTGTAACGCTTGAAGTAGAAGATGAAATAACCAATATGAGCCATTCTCAAAGAGTTGCTTTATATAGTGTCGAGTTCTCTAAGCATCTTGGCCTTGATGAGGATGAACAGCACAGGATAAAAGAATTATGTATGCTTCATGACATAGGAAGAATTGGGCTCGAGCAGCTTATGCTTTTTTCTCCTACCAGAATAAGCGAGTTTGAATCATGGGATCTGGAACATACCATTACAGGATCAATTTTTTTAAGTTCTCTTGATGAGTTATGGTTTGCTGTACCTGTAGTCCGTAGCCATCACGAAAACTGGAACGGCTCGGGCTACCCCGACGGTCTCAAGGAAAATGAGATACCTTTTTATGCACGGCTGATAGGAATAGTTGACTGGTTTGATATTGCCACTCATACAGCTTCTTCTGAATTTGACGGTATAATGAGTGTGGAAGATGCCATCGTTTCGATTGACAAAAATTCAGGAAAGCTTTTTGACCCTGTTTTAGGCCCAAAGTTTGTTTTGTTTATGAAACAGTACCTTCAAACTAATACTTTTTTATAGCCCGTATGAGAGTACGGGTTTTTATTTGTTATGATGTTTATGGTATAATTGAATTTATAATAACTTATGATCAGGAGGGGTTTTATGAAGGCTGATTGGATATATATCCATGACATGAAAAACTACTTAGATAAAAAAGTTGAATTCAGGGGCTGGCTGGCTAACAGACGATCCAGCGGAAAGATTCAGTTTCTGCAGCTCAGGGATGGCTCGGGATTCATACAAGCCGTTGTAGAACTTTCCAGAGTAGGAGAAGATGTATTTAACTCTTCATCCGCTTTGAAGATGGAATCAAGTCTTTCTTTAATCGGAACTGTCGTAAAGAATGAGAAAGCTCCTAATGGAATAGAACTTCTTGCAGAAGATATAAAAGCAGTGTGTATTCCAACTGAGGATTACCCCATATCGAAAAAAGATCACGGAATTGATTTTCTTATGGATAACAGGCATCTCTGGCTTAGATCCAAGAGACAGTTTCATATTCTCAATATAAGGCACAACATAATAAAAGCAACACGTGATTTTTACAACAACCGAGATTTTACTCTTGTAGATACTCCGATATTTACCGGTTCGATTGGAGAAACTGCCGGAAATCTTTTTGAAATAGATTACTTTGATTATGGAAAGGTTTACCTTACCCAGACAGGACAATTATATCTTGAAGCTGCTGCCATGTCTCTGGGAAAGGTTTATAACCTTGGTCCTACTTTCAGGGCTGAAAAATCCAAGACCAGAAGACATCTTATTGAGTTCTGGATGAATGAGGCAGAAGTTGCTTATTACAGGCATGAAGACAATATGAAGCTCCAAGAGGATCTTGTTTCATATATTGTTAAGCATGTGCTTGAAAACTGTGCAGAGAGTCTTGCAGCACTTGAAAGAAATACTTCAGTTTTGGAAAAAGTACAGGCTCCTTTTCCAAGGATAACCTATACCGACGCTGTGAAGCTTCTTCAGAAAAAAGGTTTCGATATAAAATGGGGCGACGATATAGGCGCCGATGAAGAAACAGCTGTGGCTAAAGAGTTTGATAAACCAGTAATTGTGGAAAGATATCCTAGGGAACTCAAGGCATTTTATATGCAGCCTGATCCCGAGAATCCGCAGGTTGTTATGTGTGACGATATGCTTGCTCCCGAGGGTTACGGAGAAATAATAGGAGCATCAGAAAGAATATGGGAAAAGGATGTTCTGATCGATAGTCTTAAATCAAAAAAACTTCCGGTCGAAGGTTATCAATGGTATCTTGATCTGAGGGAATATGGAAGTGTTCCTCACAGTGGATTCGGAATGGGAATAGAAAGAGTCGTCGCATGGCTTTGTGGTTTGGAACATATAAGAGAGGCTATTCCTTTTGCAAGGACTCTTTATAGAGTCTACCCGTAATTGATTACAGATATTTCAGGATACTGAACTGTTTTTTTGATTCTTCTGTTCCAGTTGCTTTTTATAATATCCGACGGA
>CALMRR010000346.1 GCA_937871925.1 uncultured Petrotoga sp. | reverse complement strand
ATCCTTCCGGCTGCTGATATGGCATGCTTTACCGAATCCTTTACTTGAGGAATACTTTCTTCAAGTTCTCCGATAAATCCCATAGTATCAGACATACCGTTTTTTTCAAGAAAAATAGAAAGCTGCTTATTTTTTTTATCAGTTTTAAAAAATTTCATAGCCTCCTCCTTTTATACGCCTTTACTTAATGATACCATTATGAAACAGATCATACAAACACTTTTTAAAATTTTAATCTGGTTTGCCTATTTTTTAACTGAGTTTTTTCATAAATTTTATCTTCTGCAAGTACTTCCCCAATAAGCAAAGGCGAGCTATAACTGTGCCGGCTGATGTTGTAGCGTAGTTTTTTCTCCGAATGATTCGCATAACAATAAATACAACCCGCAGGACAAGAATCATAACTTCCTATATCTATACTTGGAATACAACCACAAAACTCCCTTTGATTATTATCTTTCAAAGTATTGAAGTTCTTGCCGGTGATCCTTGAAATAATTTTTGCATCAACACAGCTTGTGTGTTCTATTCCAAATTCTGACAGATCAATTTTTTCAGCACATGTTTCTAACTTCAGACCTATCTTTCCTGCTTTTTTTGAAAAACTCCGAGCCAATACTTTTATGTCTTTTTCAGATATATTGATAATTTTGTTTCCAGAAGTTCTTTTCTCTATCCCTTTATATGAATCAAAAAAACTTATGACCAGCTTTGCACAATATGCTCCAATCTCGTCCATAAGCCACTCAAACTCATGAATATGATACTCGATATCCATTTTTTCCGTAAAAATTACAGGGTCGTACCTCCATACCACCTTTTCTTTTCCGATAAGCAATGAAAGCTCTTTAAAAGTTTTTATTATATTGCTTTTATCCCTTATGCCCGGTTCAATATCCTTACCGTACGGAGTAACGGTAAACTGAAAATAATAAGAGTAATTTTTTATTTCTTTAAGATGATCTATAAGGTTCAACGGATCCTTGGTCCAGAAAACAAAGCAATCAACATCTCCGCTGCCAAGCAATACTTTGCTTACCTGATGGTAAGAAAATGGGTTTCTGACATACACAAATCCTTCTTCAACTCTTTTTATAAACCATTGAGGAAAGTATGCGGGGATATCTGTCCGTCTGCTCACGCTTATAATCATAAACCTGATTTAAAGTATAACCAAATGGAAAATAGTATGTTTACCAAAGCCAGAGCAATAGTAACTATTCGATAATTTTTCAACTTGTGTTCTATTTTATTGAACTTCTTTTCCGTCTCTTCTTGAGTATTTACCAGTACTTGTATGGTTTCAGCCTTAAAGCTTTCTGTAGATCTGAAAAGTCCTTCTGTGCTGTTCTGAATAAGGATCTTAGATTCATGTGATGCCTTAAAAGCTTCAGAAATTGATATTTGCATCTCTGCATATCTATCCGAAATTTCATCACTGAGCATTTGAACTTCTTTATTCAGATTGTCTTTAAACTCTTGAATTTTAATGCTATCGCATACTTTTTTGATCTCCTCGATTCTGTTCTCAATATTTGAAACTACTTCAACCATCTCTATATTTTTTTTAAAGAAAAAACTGTTTTCTTTTTCAATCTCAGACCTCAACGCTTGAACTTCATCCTTAGCTTTATCTACAGCTTCTTCAAAGTAAGTAAGAGCAGTTTTTTCAGCTCTAGTTATCGCATCCATTTTTTTATCAGATAAACTAACATTATCTTCTAATTTTTTCCATAATTCTTTATACTGCTGAATCTTCTTTAAAAGTTCGTCAGCAGCCTCTCTTACAGTTTTGATTTCCATCTGCGGTTATCTCCTTTAAAATATTATTTGATATAGCTATTGTTTCCAAAAACATACTTATATCTATAGAACAAATAAGCTCCTCAAGCTTTCCAATATCGGCTTTTCTCAAACTTTTTTGGTCGATCACGTCTAAAAGTCCCTGTAAACGCTCTAGGATTTTACCAATATCTTTATCCTTTACTCCATACACCTTACAAAAGCAATCTACAATCTGTTCCGCTTTAAAATTAAGGTTTAAAAAGGATGCAAGTATCCTTGACCTAGACTGTTCATTTTTAAAATCTCCGGAATACGAACCCTCAAAAGCATCGAAAATTTTTCTATACTCTTTATACTCATAATAGTAATCAACCGCCTCTTCTTTTTTTCCTTTTTTCAATAAAACCTCACACATAAGGAAAAATACGGCCTTTTTTCTATCCACCGATTGAGAAAGGTTTAACTCAATTTTTTGAACCAAACTATCAATTTTATTATCAAACCAGTTTATGTCTATTTTTTCTTCTAAGTACTTCAAGCATATGTCTTCGCACAGATCAAGGAAAAGCCCATCGTTATCAGTATACTCGGCTATGGCTTGACATTCTTCATACATGCTTTGCTTAAGAAAGTATGAATAAACTTCTTTAAGTCCGGACTTGTCATTGCTATTGAGAATTTTAATCCAGTTTTTATACTCATTGAACTCTTTTTTATCCGAAGTATTATTTAACTTGCGCACTATTAAAAGAATAAGCTTTGCTATTCTTGGATCATCTGTAAACTCCAATCGGCAAAGCAGACTATATACAGATAGATTTAAATCATTATTGATAAGTACTGTGGCTGAGTTAAGAAACTTCTCAGATACAGACTTGGTGCCGTTAATAATCTCTTCCAACTCTTCTTCGAAGTTTTTCTGAACCATCTTTATTTTTTCAAAACTCTCTTCTTCATAATAATCCTTTTCAAAACTCTCAAAAGCTTCTAAATAATCTTCAAAAAAACAATAACAGTTGCCAGCTTTTTGCATATCCCTTCCAATTATTTCTTTTAAAAAAACCTCATACTCTTCATATGTACTGAAGGTGATCAAAAGATTTTCTTTCGCTCGGGATACTCCGACAAACCACTTTTGCTTATCTATACTCTCTATCTTTTTGTTTCTTTTTATATAAGGAGATAAAAAATTAAGAATTACAAGATTTGAGAACTCCATTCCTTTTATCTGATTTTCATTAAAAAAAATCATTCTTTCTTCTTTTCCTTCAGCATTTTTTTTAAGTTCCTGGCATAAATCACCATATGCCAGTATAGGAAGACTTATTTTTTTTATCTCAACAATTTTTTGAAGCTGCTCTAAAGCTTGTTTATCGGAGCAAACAGTAAGTTTTACTTGGACAAATGATTCGTTACCATGCATAAACTCATCATAAAGTTCGGTTCCGGCATTTATGAAATAAGAACTAAATATCTTGATATTCTGGGAGTTTCGATAGTTATACCTTAACTCGTACTTTTGAGATTTATCTATTTCTTTTAAACGGTTTTCAATATTTTTAGATCCCGATCCATGGACTTCTATATTTTGATTGGGATCATATGCAACTTTAAAAAGAAAATCATCTTTTTTACAGATTTTAAAAATTTCCTTTAGCATATTAAACTCAGTTTGATCTAAATCCTGCATCTCATCCAACAAAATCGCCGGAAAACTCTTATCTTTAAGCATAGGACGCTTTTCTATTATTTCTTCGAACAAAAGGTACCACCTGATTTTCTTTTTAACATCCAAGGCTCTTTGATACTCCTGAAGAATTTTTATCATAGCAAGCCTCTCACGATCATAACTTACAATTCCGCTTCTATTAAGCTTTTTAGAAATATATTCCTGTATGTTGCTTTCATTGGCTTGAGTATAGCAAAAAGCGTGAACAAACCTTGTAAGCTCGTTCATAGGCATATTCACATCCTCAAAAATTTTCTGAAACGTACGATCCATTTTGTTTGATTTTAACTTTTCCAGTATCTCTTGACTTTCTCTGTAAAGTATGTACTTTGAAGTGTTTATCCCTATATATAGACAGATTTCTTTTAATATAAACTCTTCATACGTATAGATCCTTGAATTATTGATTTTCTTCTCCATTCTTGAATGTTCGAGACCTTCACGGTTAATCTCATCATTAAAGGCTAAAAGAGTCTTTTTTAAAAAGTCTTTCAATTCGTAGTTATAGGTAATATATACTATCTCTTTCCCGTCTTTCAAAAAATCAAATGCCATTCTGCTTAAAAGAGAGGTTTTACCACTTCCGGGATAACCTTTAAAAACTTGGGTTTTTGAAAAAAAGTTTACACTCGAGTATTTATATCTCTGATCAAAGATCTTTTGTTGGACTTTATCAAGAAAAAAATATATATCAGGTGTATCAATTAGCTCTAAAGATTTTTCATTATTTTTGATCTCCAAAAACTGATCTCCAGCTATTTCCAAAAAAGAGTTTCCTAAATTTCCAGGTAGATCACGGTACTCACAAATTTTGTCATATACATCATGATTGCCAATATCGTATACCAAGAAAAATTTTTTTTCATAATCGTAATCAAATATCATCCTTTTTGAGTAGCTAAGTCTCTTTCTAAAAAATCCGGAGCTTATCATCTTTATATTCTTTGAACTGTTAGGGCTAAATAGTTCATTCACTGCATCATCAATATCTTGTTTGAGTTTCTCTTCCGATACTTTTCTGCTTTTTATACTTTTCCATGCTCTTTTATGAACCAATAAAGTGTTTATTTTTTCATTTTTCCACATTTATCCTCCAAAAAAAATAATCCATTCAAATTTAAATTATTATCTATTTCTATTATACCAAAAATACTTTTTTAATTGAGGTATAGAAATAATCTTTATTGGTAATACCTATTACTAATAGTTGGATTTTTTTATATAAAGTCAAAAAAATGGGTTTTACTGTTTATAAGTCCAGATAACTGAATTACATTTTTAGAAAAAAATAAATTATAATGCTAATGGTAATACCATATACTAAAACCTATAAGGAGGCATGAAGTATGGCG
>CALMRR010000345.1 GCA_937871925.1 uncultured Petrotoga sp. | reverse complement strand
TCAAAAGGGTGTCGATAATAAAACGGCCTTTAAAATAATGGAAAAAGTAAGAAAAGGAAAGGGGATTGATGAAAATGATGAAAGTATACTAAAAAAATTTAATATGCCACAATGGTTTCTTTCCTCCTGCAAAAGTATAAAGTATCTTTTCCCAAAGGCTCATGCGGCAGCATATGTCAGCATGGCTTTCAGGATAGCATACTTTAAAGTTCATCATCCGTTGGCCTTCTATGCAACATTCTTTTCGGTTAAAGGCGATGAGTTTAACCTTGCTGTCGTACTGAAGGGAAAGGAAGCCATGCGCTCAAGAATCACTTTTATACGTTCGCAGGAACAAGATCCAAAGAAAAAAAATGAAGCTGTTGTACTGGAATTAGCTATAGAAATGGTATTAAGAGGTTTCAGCTTTTTAACTGTCGATCTCTACAAATCAGATTCTTTCAATTTCACTCTAGAAGGCCAAAGTTTGCGTGTTCCATTTATAGCAATACCTAATCTGGGACAAAAAGCTGTTGAGAAAATAGTCGCGGCACGGAAAGATGGCGAGTTCAGATCGATAGAAGATCTTGTTCAACGAACCTCCATAAACAAAACCAATGTGGAAACGCTTAAGGAAATGGGTGTTCTAAAAGGAATGCCGGACTCCAATCAAATGGGGCTTTTTGGCTGAGGTGTAAGATGCAGGGATGGATAACTTCTTCACAGTTGTATACTATAATAAACATAATGGATAATCTTTGCGGAACAATTGAACCTTCTCACAGAAAGGCTTATTTTTACTTTGACAGAGGAATGAAAGCCTTTGTAAGCGACGGCTGTTCAAAGCTCCTGCTTAATTTTTCAAGGGACTTTCTTCCCTTTGACGGAGTTTTTATCCTTCCAATACAATACTTAAAAGGACTTCTGCGTGGCTGTAGCCTGAAAGAGGATAAGCTTGTAGATATTATCATAGAAGATGGTTTTATAAGCTTCAACTTTGAAGAGATGAGTCTTAAGGCACCAGTGCAGAAAAGCAGTTATCCTCCGGCGATAGACACCAAGTTCGACGTAATCTCTCAATCTTCCATAAAAAAATTTATATATTCTTGTGATTTTGCTTCCGCTGCTTTTATGGAAGGAGATATGATAACGGTTGAATCCACGGGAAAATATATTTATTTTTACGGCTGCGGAGGATTTTTCCAGCTTATTGCAAAGTATACCCAATCCTCTTTCGACTTCAGAAGAGCCATAGAATATACCACCATGCGTCATGTTGTTAAAGCTCTTCAGTTTTTCAGAAAGGATTCCGTATTAAGCATTGGTATAAATGAACATTCTTTGTTAATATACGTCCCTGGCTCAGTAATAAGCATATGCACAGACACACCAGATGCTTTAAATACTATTGTTCTTGAAAAAAATTTTGAAGAAGTAATAGAACTTGACTCTTCTTTTTTAAAAAAAGCTCTGGATAAGCTCTATATAAGCTTTTCAAAAGGTGTAAAAGCTTATTTTATGATTAATTCCGAGCGTTCCTTAATATATACACAGGAAAACGACTCACATATTTCATTCAACCTTCCATATAAAAGCAGAAACTCTTACTTGATAGGTTTTAACTCACGGAAAATGCGTTCAATACTCTCAAGAATGCCTTTATCTCTTATACTGGGTCTTACCAAAAAAGAAGCCGTCATAAAAGATAAAGAAGAAGTATTGATAGCAAAATTTCCGGTTCAGGAGTACAAACTTACATTAAAATAAACCCCATACAAGGAGGGATACTTTGAAAGTAACAAAGATTATTACAGCTCCAATAGGAACCAATACATACATCATCGATGATAAAATTGTAATTGATCCTGGCACAGGTATAGGAAAATATATCAGTTCGCCTGTGGATGTCCTTATCACCCATGGACATTATGATCATATTTCCGGGTTAAAAGAGCTTGAGATAAATAAAGTATTCATAAGTAAACCAGATATGCCTATGCTCAGAAATCCCAGACTAAATGCCTCGGTCTACTTTGACGAACCGTTTTCATGGGAAAAAGAGTGTTATGATATTTCAGACTTCTTTAATATACTTCTTACCCCCGGTCATACTATGGGCTCTTGCATCATATTTATTGAAAACTATATATTTACCGGCGATACTTTATTTTCATCTTCTGTGGGGAGAACCGATCTTGAAGGCGGATCAGAGGAATTGCTTAAAAAATCTCTTGAACTTTTAAAGGTAAAGCTTACAGAGATTGCAGAAGATTCTATCGTAGCTCCCGGACACGATATGCAGAACAATGAAAAGCTCTGTACTGTTTCTCAGATTCTCAAGATTAATCCCTTTTTAAAGACAAAAAACCATATTTTGTAAGCATGAACTAAATCCATAATGGAAAACCGGAAATCTCTTTATAAGATTTCCGGTTTAAATTTATTCAGCTCCTCTATTGATGAAAGGAACCGTATCTTCATATATCTCTTCCTGAACAGAAAGCTCATACTGTCTCTCATAATATCTAAAAAGTTCTGATTGGGAGTCTATGTGTTCCTTGCCTCTTTTGTCTATTCTTGAATAGGTGCCATCTGATTTCTGTATCCTTGCTTTCATAGTATCACTAAGAATTATATCTAGTACTTTCTTTACTTCTTCTATAAGATTAGCCTGTTCCACGGGAAACAGAATTTCTACCCTGCGGTCAAGGTTCCTGGGCATCCAATCAGCGCTTGACATATAGACCTTCGGATCGTCACCGTTATTGATATAAAATATTCTGCTGTGTTCAAGAAGTCTTCCAACTATGCTTATAACTCTAATATTCTCACTCACACCTTTAAGCCCCGGCCTTAGACAGCATATTCCTCTTACAATAAGATCTATCTTTACTCCTGCACATGATGCTTCATAAAGCTTTTCTATAATCTTTTCATCTACAACTGCGTTGACTTTGGCAATCATATAACCGTTTTTCCCCTGCTTAACCATCTTTATCTCATTTTCTATAAGTTCTATGAACCCTTCTCTGAGACCTACCGGAGCAACGTTTATTTTTTTCCACTGCGGTGCTTTTGAATAACCAGTAAGTACATTAAACAACGATGAGACATCTGAGCCATAAGTTTCTTTACATGTAAACAGTCCTGCATCTGTATATATCTTTGCAGTGCTGTCATTGTAATTGCCTGTGCCCATATGAACGTATCTTCTTATTCCGTCTTCTTCTCTGCGCACAATAAGAATTACCTTACAGTGGGTTTTAAGTCCAACCAGTCCATAAACTACATGACAGCCAGATCTTTCAAGCTTTTTGGCCCATTGTATATTATTCTCTTCATCAAAACGAGCCCTAAGTTCAACTATGACCGTTACCTGCTTACCATTTTCCGCAGCCTTTATCAAAGCTTTTACTATTGGGGAGTCTCCACTGACTCTGTAAAGCGTTTGCTTTATGGCCAAAACGTTTGGATCCTGAGCAGCTTTATCAACAAACTCGACAACATGATCGAATGTATGGAAAGGATGATATACAAGAATATCCTTCTCTTTTATGACATCAAAGATATTCTGATTTTTTGCGAGATCACGCTGCATAACCGGCTGCATAGGTTTATACCTCAGTTTTTCAAACCCCTTCAGAGAAACAAATTTCATCCAGCAGGTAAGATCTATCGGATTGGAAAGTTCATAAACATCATCGTCGTCAAGATCAAGTTTTTTCATCAGAAAATGTTTTAACTTGCCGCTTATATCCTTTTCAACTTCAAGTCTTACCGGAAACCCCCATTTCCTTCTTTTTATCGATTTCTCTATTTCAATGAGAAAATCTTTGGCTTCTTCTTCGTCTATTTCAAGATCTGAATTTCTTGTTATTCTGAAAGTATGAACATTTTTTATAACATATCCCGGAAAAAGATCTGAGATGTACTCTTCCATTATATCTTCAAGATAAACAAAAAGATTCCGTTTTTTATCTTCAAGCTGTATGATACGCGGAAGAACAGAAGGTACCTGTACAAACGCTATCAGCTCTTTATCTTCAGCGGTATTATCAGGTTCAAGAAGAACGATAAGGTTAAGACTTTTATTCAGCAAAAGCGGAAAAGGCCGGCTCTGATCTACAGCCATAGGGGTAAGTACTGGAAAAATATTCTGTTTAAAGTAGTTGTATATGAACCTCTTTTGCTCCTCATCCAACTGCTCCATCTTCAGGAAGATAATACCTTCTTTTTCCAGAGAAGGTATTATGGATCTGAAAAGACAGTTATACTGCTTTTTTACCAGTTCGTGAGTCCTTTGGGAGATCATTTTCATCTGCTGGGCAGCAGTCATGCCTGAAAAATCAACTGAGTCAAGATTATCTTCCATCTGTTCCATTACCCCTGATACTCTTATCATAAAAAATTCATCAAGATTTGAAGCTGTAATTGATAAAAATTTTAACTTCTCAAACAAAGGATTGGTCTTGTCAAAAGCTTCCACCAGCACACGGTCGTTAAACTCTAGCCAGCTAAGCTCTCTGTTTATAAACAATGAACTTTGCATTATTGCACCTTCTTTCTAAATGATGCTTTTATTCCATATACTTCTTCAAAAAATTCAGCCTTTCTCTTGAATGTCATTTCTTCAAGAACTGTATCTGAACTGGTATAAGCAACTATATCCAACAGATTTTCATGAAATTTTACCTGTACATCATTAAATTTGTTACTGTGCGATCTATCTATCGAGTCTGCAAGCCTTAAAATTGAAAGCAGCTTGGCAACCAAGACTCTGTCATTGAAAGAAAGGGATTTAAAATTTCTGTCTTCCGAGCTAGGCAACAGTCCGCTATGATACCGAGCTATATTAGCAATTATCGTTAGATCATCGCTGTTAAGACCAAGAATATCACTTGCCATTATAATATTGTAAGAGTGTATATAATGCTTCTTTATGCTTATATACTTTCCGATATCATGAAGAAGACTTGAAACTTGAAGAAGTATCTTCTCTTTTTCTCCTAATCCATGAACTTTTTTCATTTTATCAAATATTAGCATAGCGATCTTTTCAACCCTATGGGCGTGACCACTATCGTAAAAGTATCTCTCCCCTATACGTTTAGCACAGAATATAGTGCTCTCATAAAATTTCTTATCAAGCCGCTGCTTTTCTTCAGGAAAAAGCATTTCATTGAGTATAGAATCCATAAAAAGAGCTATCGGGGCGTATATTGCATCTGAATCCGTACAGTTCAAAAGTGCTCTGTATATTCCCATCGATGGCAGAAGTATCTCGGCTTTATCTTCACTTAAACTGTATATTTTCATAAGCTGCTTAGGAGTTTTATCTTTCATGTAATCGTATACCTTATCAAAGCTTTCCTTAGGTATTATTAAAACCCTTCCGTCTTTTTTAGCTTGACATAAAGAAGCAATCATCTCTATTTCCCTTCCCGAACCAATAAAATACGTAAGCTTATTCCCACTCAGATACTTTGTTATCATATACGTAAAGTTGCTGAGATACTCTTCCACTACAACATAAAAACGATCCGTCTTATCCTGCACACTGCTTAAAAGCTCGCTCAGTTTCAAAGATCCAATTCTTATGTTATGGTTAAAAACAATATGTCCCTTTGAATATACTGCAATTCCCAAACTTCCTGTTCCAATATACGAAATAAGCGAGTCATCTTTTTTTTCGTTAATATTGGGATACTCATCGATCTGTTTTATTATCTCTTTGTATATATAGTCTTTTTCATCAGAATCATCAAGAACTTCAACCTCCAAACCTGTTTTCACTTTTATCTGATTAAGGATATAATCCCTGTTGTACGCATCTCTTACAGCAGTAGTTGCAACTACACGCAAATCATGTACTCTATAGGATTTAACCATCTCTTTATAATCTTTTAGAGCATCACAAAGCTTATCAACTTTTTCAAAATCTATCTTTCCCTTGGTAAAAGTATCCCTACCTAAAAAAATCGGATATTCAAGGTATTCAAGAATATCAAGCAAACCTGACTTTATTTGAGCTATCTTAAGATAAACTGCGTTGGAGCCGATGTTAATTACTGCAGCAATTACACTGTTCAAATGTTTGGACATAAAACCATCCTACTGTTCCATAGCAAGGGAAAGAGCGCCATAAAGACCTGCGTCATCTCCAAGCTTCCCGATTTCAAATTTGCATGATTCAAAAATCTTTGGCATACAGTATCTTTCCGCAGTAATTTTTATTTTTTTCATCATGCTTTCTCCAAGTGCTTCTATAACCCCACCTCCAAAAATCACAAGATCAGGATTAAAAACATTCATGAGCGAACCCACTGAAATTCCAAGATAGTAGCATGCTTTATCAACAACCTCTATCACAAGCTCATCTCCTTTATCGTAAGAATTCTTGAGATGTGAGCTTTTTATCATCTTTTCTTCCTTATCCATATACTCCGTAATCACTGAAGTTCGTCCTTTTTTAAGTTGACTTAGTATATCTCTCTGCATGGCGGTTCTAGAAGCCAGACTTTCCAAACAGCCTCTGGAACCGCAGCCACATAACGGACCGTCCGGAAGGACTATGGTGTGTCCTATCTCTCCGGCTGCTCCCACAGCTCCTTCATAAAGCCTGCCATTAATAATAATACCTCCGCCTATTCCTGTTCCTATGAAGATCCCTATTATATTTTTACAGCCAGATCCTGCTCCGAACTTATACTCTCCCATAGCAAGAATATTTGCATCGTTTCCAAGAAAAAAGGGTACCTTATATTTTTTTTCCATTTTTTCCTTAAGCGGAAAGTTCTCTCCCCAGTTCATATTAGGCGAAAAAACAACTACTCCTTCTTTAGAATTTATTATTCCAGGACACCCTGCGCCTATGGCCACAAGTTTACTGTCTGAACTGTCTTCAAGAAGATCGTCTATGACCTTGCATATCTGACCTACTATGACCTCGGCTCCTTGAGAAGATTTAGTGCTTTTTTTTGCTCTCTTGACCATCTTACAGTTTTCATCAAAAAGCCCTCCGAGAATTTTAGTTCCTCCTATATCTAAGCCTATGTAGTACTTCTGCGCCATGGCGCACCTCCAAAATATAGATTCCTTTTTCATTATATCATAATTTCCTTTTTCTTCTGTCTTCTTAGTACAACTTTATATTTATAAACCCACTAAAAAAATTAACCCCATCCGGGGTTAATTTTCCATTATCTTTTTAACTGTTTTTTCAATATCTCCCTCAGCTTCTTCAAAAAGCTTCTGAAGTTGATCATCTGTAAGTTTGGAGATTTTTTCAAGCTTCTGTGGAACACCTGATTTTCTCCCTGGAAGACAACCATCATTTTTAGCCCTATTTTCAATATAAGCCTTCGCAAACCCGGAGCATCCAGGAAAACCACATGCTCCACAGTTTATCCCTGGAAGGCTTGACTGAATTGCCAAAGTTCTCACATCTTCTTTTACTTCAAACTTTTTTGCGGCAAAGGCTAGAAATATACCAAACCCAAAGCCCATAACACCCAGAAGTATTATTGTACTTATTATAACTGTCATCTTATGCCTCCCTTTATAACTTTACTAATCCTGAAAATCCCATAAATGCAAGCGATAAAAGACTTGCAGTTATAAGCGATATCGCTGTTCCTTTGAAAGGAGCTGGAACATCTGAAAACTCCATTCTTTCTCTTATAGCTGCAAAAATTATGAGAGCCATAGAGAAACCTACGGCTGAAGAAAAACCATTCACAACAGACTCTATAAAGGAGTAGTTCTGCTGAGAGTTGATTAGGGCTACTCCAAGAACCGCACAGTTGGTAGTTATAAGGGGCAGATATATTCCAAGTCCTTGATAAAGCGAAGGACTAGTCTTTTTGATAAAAAATTCCACAAACTGAACTAAAACCGCTATTACAAGTATAAATACTATTATGGTAAGAAATCCCAGTCCAAGAGATATAAGAAGCTGGTTCAGAACCCATGTAAGCGCACTGGAGAGGGTAATGACAAATATAACAGCAATTGACATGCCGACTGCAGAGTCCATTTTTTTAGAAACCCCAAGGAAAGGACAGATTCCTAAAAATCTTGAAAG
>CALMRR010000344.1 GCA_937871925.1 uncultured Petrotoga sp. | reverse complement strand
ACTATGACATCACTGCCGCTGTCTGCCGATGACTTTATGAGATCCTGAAACATAAAGTAGTTGGTCCATGAGTTTGAGCCATACTTTACTTCCTGTGGAACATTCATCTGTATGGCATCAACTTTTATACTTTGAGTATGCTCTGGCATGGTTACAAAACGCTCTATGGCAAAGTTCAGACCATATACTGCACAAATTATAAAGAGCATTTTAGTAAGTGCTTCTTTAGGTTTTTCAAAAGCTATAAGGCTGTTGACAAAAACAATTAAAAATGTAAGTCCTAGATATCCAAAAACGCTTGCAATCTGCAACAGACCGGTATGGTCATACAGAGCATATCCTAAGGCACCGCCTGTGAAAGCCAGATCTCCAAACTCTCTCAAAGCTTCGGCAGCGGTATATGAAAATGAATAAAACAGCACAAGCGACCAATAGTTGAACCTACGGCTTTTTCTATGGTAAAGCTCTGAAAAAAGCCATATAAGAAAGTAAGGAAGGCTCATAAGAAGTATCATTCCAAGAAAACCAAAAAAACCAAGTATTGCCGGATACTTTCCCAGAACCTGCGGGATATTTTTTGAAAGAACTGGAATCTCCCACCAGAAAGTAGTAAACAACATTGAAAAAGAAAAGATAAAAGTATGCAGGAATCTCTGCAAGGTTTTTTGTGAGGATGCCATGGCTTTAAGATAAAAAACAAGCGATCCCCATATCATGAAAGAAAAAAGGTTTCCCGGCATTGACAGACCGGTCATAATCCCCGATAAAAGAGTAAGAACATAGCTCATTATACCACTCCCGTAAGTTTATTCGTAATAACGCATAGCCTCTGCAGGTGATATCTTTGAAGCCTGCCTGCACGGAAAATAAGTGAAAATAATGGAGATAAGATAAAATACCGCAGACATACCTAAAAGTTTTGAGTAAGGTATCATAAAGTACTGGGCAGAATCTTTGAGAATCTGGGTATATATTTCATAGCTTGCAATGCTTCCGGCTAGTACACCGATAAGTATTCCCATTACTATTATAAAGCTTGTTTCCAGAAAGAAAGACCAGAAAATCATACGAGATGTGAAACCTATGCTTTTAAGCATACCTATAGCGTTTCTGCGTTCTTCGATAGATTTTATGGTGGTAACAGATATGCCAAGTATTCCCACAACAAGCCCAAAATAAAGGAAAGAGCTTAAAATATCTACTGCTCCAGCAGTAATC
>CALMRR010000343.1 GCA_937871925.1 uncultured Petrotoga sp. | reverse complement strand
GATGTTTTCATCAGATATCATGCCCCTTTCTGAACGAAGAGTACAGATACGGCACGATTATAACCGCCACCATAATAAGCATGATTATAGAAACGGCAGAGCCGCTTGCATATCTGTTAGATCTGAAGGTAAGCTCATACATATAAATGGATGGCATATCAGTAACGTTATTTATTCCGCTTCCTGTCATCGAATAGATAAGATCAAATATCTTAAGCGATACATGTCCGAGTATTATCATTGCACTTAAGGTTATAGGCTGCAGCAAGGGCATCTTTATCTTCCAGAATATCCGGCTGCTTGTGGCACCATCAACCCTTGCAGCTTCAATTATGTCTTCTGATATTCCCCTCAGACCTGCAAGATACATAGCCATAACATAACCCGACATCTGCCATACAGCTGCAATAATAACAGGAATAAGTGCAATGTTAAAATTCCCTAGGGAGTCTTTACTTGTGAACCATCCCCATTGAAGAGCGCCTAATCCGATTTTTGACATAAGAAGATTTATTCCGGCCGGATCTTTGGCTGTACCGGGTGCAAATATCCATCGCCAGACCGTGCCTGTCACAACAAAAGAAAGAGCCATAGGAAAAAGATAAATGTTCTGGAAAATTTTTGAACCCTTCAACCCTTTATCGATAAGGCTTGCAAGAAGAATACCAAGAGAAATGCAGCCTAAAATAAAAAAAAGTGTAAAAAACATTGTGTTCCAAAGATCCTTCTGAAATCTCCAATCAGAAAAAAGTTTTATATAATTGGAAAATCCCACAAAGGTATACTCTCCCTTCATCAATGCACTAAAACTATCCCAATTGGAAAAAGATACCTTCAATGTCCAAAATATAAAGTAATAAATAAACACTGCAGTAAGAACTATCGAAGGCAACGCTATGGCAAAACCTACCAAGGATTTCTTTTTCTGAACTGCCATAGATCTCAACCTCACTTTCAAAAAACCCGGTCCTTTCGGATCGGGCAATTTTTTAATACGCTTAATCTGCTTTGTAACCTGTTTCTCTCGCCAAAGCAATCATTTCATTAACAGCGTTTTCCGTATTTCTCTCTGCAATAAATTTATTAACTATATCCTGGAGTTTGGTGCTGAAAGCCTCAGGAGCCGCTGAACCATGAGCTATAGAAGGACATATTGTCAATGCTGAAAAATCATTCATTGACCACTGCAGATAAGTATCATACTTTGATTTGTCAGCGTCAGTTCTTGCTGGTATTGAACCCTTTATCGGATTGAAAATATCCTGAGCTTCAACTGAAGATATAAATTCAAGCCACTTAAGAGCATTTTCTCTGTTTTTTGCTTTCTTTGGAAGACCAAACGTGTCTGATATCAATGTAAAAGCACTTTCTGTACCAGGGACTGCAAACCATCCGAATCCTTCGTTTGGAGTCATGCCCAGAGTTTTAAGATACCCTTCTGCCCAGTCACCCATTACTGTTGCAAATGCTTTCTTCTCCTGAACCATCTTCACGGCATCCTGCCAAGTAAGTGCGGAATGGTCAGTATTAAAGTAGTCAATAAGCATCGCCAGAGCATTAAATGACTCTGCCATAGCAGGATCAGCAAACGAAACCTCATTCTTGAAAAGTTTATTATAGTTTTCTGGACCAAACTTTGCAATCATAATGTTTTCAAAAAGATGTGCGGCTTCCCATTTATTCATATCTCCAATAGCAAGAGCTGCATATCCCTTTTCAGAAGCTAGCTTAAGCATACCAAGGAACTCTTCGAACGAAGCAGGGGCTGAAACTATCCCAAGTTCAGAAGCAACTTCTTTATTGTAGAAAACCACATTTCCTCTGTGCACATTGACAGGTATTGAATAGACTTCACCATTGTAAGAACAAATATCCAGTACGCCTGCTGGAAACTTATCGTATACACCCCAATCCTTAAGTTTTTGAGTGAGCGGTTCCATAGCATCTGCTTTAACATGACTGTCTGTAAGTTCCATACCTGCATGTACCTGGAAAGAGTCTGGAGGATTGCCGCCAAGCATTCTTGTTTTAAGAACTGCCTTTGCGTTTGTTCCTGCTCCGCCGGCTACTGCTGCGTTGATAATATCTACTTTAGGATACTTTTCGTTAAACTTGGTAAACAGTGCCTTAAGTCCTTCTTCTTCTCCTCCTCCAGTCCACCAGCTGAATATTTCAAGCTCAGACTTTGCAGAACCAGATGAAACTTTCCAGATAACAAGTCCTACAACAACTGCCAGTACGATGATAATCAACCACAAATACTTTTTCATACTACTCCTCCTCTAGTGATTTTGTCCGTGACAAGCACAGACAACAGTTAACCCACAATAAAGTATATGAATAATATTTAATCAGATAATCGTATCGATAAAAGATAAAACAGCGTTTGAA
>CALMRR010000342.1 GCA_937871925.1 uncultured Petrotoga sp. | reverse complement strand
TATGACGGAGAGCTTATAGTAGGGGAAAGAGGTCCTTCGCCGGCACATACCCCAACCTTTCCGGAGTTGTGCTGTCATAGTTCCGAGGATTTTGAGATAATCGACAAAAGAGAGAAAATATTTTTTAAAGTCGATGAGCAGTCAAAGAAAGTTCAGAGGGAGATAATAATTCCTTTTTGGCAGGAAAGAGCTTTAAGGGGTCGTATACTTGCCATGATGTCACAGGAATGGAAGGATTGTTACAGTGCAGGAATGTTTACTGAGTTTATGGAGCAGCGTGGACCTGGTCATACAGTGGCTGATGATAAAATATACAGGAAAGGATTTTTAGATTTTAAAAACGAGATAAAAAAATCTATCGAACTTCTTGATTGGGAAAATGATTTTAATGCTCTGAATAAGTACGATGAGCTTACAGCTATGGATATCTGCTGCGATGCCATAATTACTTATGCCAGACGTTATTCGGCTCTTGCACAAAAAAAGAGTGAGGAAGAAAAGAATGAAAAAAGAAAAGAAGAACTTCAGGAAATAAGCCGCATCTGCCGGAAAGTGCCTGAGTATAAGCCGGATACTGTTCATGAAGCTCTTCAGATGTACTGGTTTGTCCATATAGGAGTAATTTCAGAGATGAACAACTGGGATTCATTCAATCCTGGCAGGCTTGATCAGCACCTTTTCCCTTTTTACAGCAAACAGTTGATGGAAGGTACTATTGACAGGGAAAAAGCAAAAGAGCTTTTGGAATGCTTCTGGGTGAAGTTCAACAATCAGCCTGCTCCTCCAAAAGTAGGCGTTACACTCAAAGAAAGCAGTACTTATACTGATTTTGCAAATATAAATATCGGCGGACTCAAATCGGATGGTTCCGACGGTGTTAATGAGTTATCGTATCTGCTTCTTGAGGTTGTTGATGAGATGAGACTTTTGCAGCCCAGTTCAAATGTTCAGATAAGTAAAAAATCACCTGATGCTTTTTTACTTAAGGCTCTGGATGTAATAAAAAAAGGTTGGGGACAGCCGTCGGTCTTTAATGCCGATGCTGTTGTCCAGGAAATGATTCTGGCGGGAAAAAGCATAGAAGATGCAAGATGCGGTGGAACAAGCGGATGTGTCGAAACAGGGGCTTTTGGCAAAGAAGCGTATATCCTTACAGGATACTTTAATCTTCCTAAAGTCCTTGAAATAACCTTAAATAACGGATACGATACCAACACCCACAAACAGATAGGGCTTAATATCAAAGTTGAAGAAGCCGAAAGTTATACAGAGTTTTTTGAGATCTACAAAAAGCAGCTGAATCATTTTATAGATATAAAACTAAAAGGAAATATGATAATTGAAAAGATGTATTCCGAGTATATACCCGTTCCCTTTTTATCTGTGGTAATAGATGACTGCATAAAAAAAGGGATTGACTATAACTCCGGAGGCGCAAGATATAACACAAGCTATATTCAGGGTGTAGGCATAGGAAGTATCACGGATAGTCTGAGTTCACTGAAGCAACACGTTTTTGAAGAAAAAAAATTTTCAGTTATGCAGGTTAAAGAGATACTTGCTAAAAATTTTTCCGGATATGACGATGCGTACAAGCTTTTTAAAAGCTATACTCATAAGTATGGAAACGATGATGATTATGCAGACAGTATAATGAAAGAAGTTTTTGAAGCTTTCTACTCTTGTGTTACCGATAGAAACAATGTAAAAGGAGGGAAATATAGGATTGACATGCTCCCAACCACTTGTCACATATATTTTGGAAGTGTCTGCGGAGCTTCTGCCGACGGAAGAAAAGCTTTTGAGCCTCTTTCAGAAGGAATTTCTCCGGCACGAGATGCTGACCAAAACGGTCCTACGGCGGTTATTAAATCAGCTTCTAAGATGGATCATATAAGGACTGGCGGCACTCTTTTGAATCAGAAATTTCTTCCAAGTGTCTTTGAAGACCAGGAAAACATAGTAAAGATAAAGGATCTTATAAGAGTGTATTTTAAGCGTGACGGACATCATATACAGTTTAACGTTGTCAGCCGTGATACCCTTCTAAAAGCACAGAAGAATCCTCAGCAATACAGCAATCTTATAGTAAGGGTTGCAGGATACAGTGATTATTTCAATAACCTTTCCCCGGAACTGCAAAATGAGATAATAAACCGAACTGAGCAGCAAATATAAAAAAAAGCGTGCAAATTGATGCACGCCTTTTTTTATATTCTATAACGTTCTACTTTTTTAATATAATCGATGAACTCCTGTAAGTTATATACGCAGCTCTCATCTTCATCTGCCTTTCTTACAGAAATAACAGAGTTTGAAACTTCTCTTTCCCCAAGCACAACTATATATGGTATTTTTAAAAGTACAGTCTGACGTATACGTTTTGAAAGACTTTCTTCGCTATCAATCAGGACTGCTCTGACAGCTTTTTCTTCCAGCATTCTGAAGATAGTACAGCCATACTCCGAATACTTTGAGCTTATAGGCATAACAGCAACCTGTACCGGCGAAAGCCACAAAGGCAGTTGACCCTTGGTATGTTCAAGCAATATTCCGATAAAACGTTCCAGTGATCCCAGCAGGGTTCTATGGAGCATGAAAGGTGTTTGTTTTTCTCCATGCGCATCTGTATATTCAAGTTCAAATCTCTGCGGAAGATTAAAATCGAGCTGCAATGTACTGCACTGCCATTTCCTTCCCAGACAGTCGTTGATCATAATGTCGATTGAGGGACCATAAAATTTAGCTTCTCCCTCAGAAATACAATAAGTATAATTCAATGCTTCAAGTGAAGATTTAAGAGCAGCTTCTGCTTTATCCCAATCTGCATCGTCTCCAAGATATTTGGCCATTTTTTCAGGACTTCTTACCGATACGGCAAACGAAAAATTCTTAAAACCAAACTCGCCTATCATATCAACGGACATTTTAATTACCTGCTGTATCTGCTCGGAAAGCTGGTTCGGACAGACAAAAATATGTGCATCGTCCTGAGTAAACTGTCTGACCCGCATTAAACCGCGCAAAGTACCTGAAAGTTCATTTCTGTGAACTAAACCCAGCTCCGCAACCTTAAGCGGAAGATCTCTGTAAGATCTGTTTTTTTCAAGATAGTACAGAATACTTCCTGGGCAGCTCATAGGCTTTATGGCATACTCTTTTTCTTCAATTTGAGTTGTATACATACTCTCTTTGTAAAGCTCCCAGTGACCCGATTGTTTCCATAAGCTTGAATCTAAAAGTATAGGAGTGCTTATTTCCCTGAAACCGTTCTTTCTGTGTACTTTTCTCCAGTAGCTTACAATAAGATTGCGCAGGATAAGGCCATTTTCATGCCAGAAAACACTTCCGGGAGCCTGTGGATGAAATGAAAAAAGCTCAAGCTGTTTTCCTATTACCCTGTGATCATGCTTTTTAAGCAGTTCTGAATAGGCTATGAACTCTCCTAATGCTTCTTGATTTTCAAACGCTATGCCTGAAATTCTTGTGAGCATCTGGTTTTTTGGATTTCCCATCCAGTAAGCTCCTCCGATGCTTAAAAGCTTTACGGCTATAAGATTGCTGCACTTATCACTATGATTTTGGGAACATATATCATAAAAATCTCCGATGCTGCATAGGGAGATCTTTTCAGTTTTTTCTATTCTTTCAAGAATCTGAAGTTTGTAAGGTTCGTTGCAGAAAAAATCTAAAGCCTGTTGTACCGAAAGAAGTATATTTTCACAATTGATTCCTTCATCTATAAGCTTTTTCATCTCGTCCTGTATAAGTGTCAGATCAGAAGTTTTGATTGTCAAATTGTCAAAATCATAAAAAAAGCCTTCATCTGTTACCTGACCGTTGCCAAGCTTAGCTTGAGGATAAAGTTTTTTTACAGCGATTGCTAGAAGGTGCAAAGATAAATGCCAAAGCGTTTTTCTCTTTTCCTGCGTAATTATCATAAAATTCATCTCCTTTGATTTTTTTTCCAAGACATGCTTTGTAAAAATCAAAGGTCATCTGAAAGAGCGGTCTCTTCATAATATCTCCTCCTAAAAAAAATCAGTGCCGGCTTTTTGCCGGCACTGACCATTGTTTGTTTTGATATGTCAAAACTTACAACGTCTTTTACCGGCGCTGTTGGTGGTAGTTGTTATAGAAAGCTTATACTTTAACATATCCACACCTCTTGTCTGACATTTAAAATATAGTATAGCATAATAATATTTTTCTGTCAACAATAACAAATGGCGGGGCTTTACCCCCGCCACTCCCTCTTTGGATGACAACATTTTATTTTCTTTACTTAAGGAACCTTTGATGCTACAAAAAACAAAAGCATGATACACTTTCTTTTTTCAGAATGCAAGTTACTTCAGAACAAAAAATAAAAACGACGTTAAAGGAACAGTATACCTCAACGGAAATATAAACCACTTACTGTACTTAAAAAATTAGTACCAGTGAACATATACATAATACTAATCAGTTACAGTAACACCGTTCAAATCCAAAGAGGAAAAAATTGATTTTAGCTCGTCGTCAATATAAGTATACCGTATATTGAACAGTTTGTCAACTTAAAACTTAAACTGTTACAAAGCTTTGCTATCTGAAAGTACGAGAAAGATTTTTATATAAAGACTCTGCTGATGTATAATAAGTTATCCGGAAATATTTTTTTAAGGCATTAATTTTGAAGCTCAAATATGCTGTCTAGCTTGGTGATGATGAAAAGCTCTTTTATATTATCTTTTGCGCCTTTAATTATAATCTTTCCGTTGGTTTTAGACGCTTTACGATGTAATGCCAGAAGGGCTCCAAGACCGGCGCTGTCAAGATACGTAAGATTTGAAA
>CALMRR010000341.1 GCA_937871925.1 uncultured Petrotoga sp. | reverse complement strand
TAGGGATTCCTTTTTTCATAAACTCAAAAAAGCTTACCTTTTCTTTAAAGTTTGATTCCAAAAGTCCTACTACCACCATGTTACATGCAGAGGCAACAATTGTGGTGTTGCTTGCAAAGTTTGCTCCAAGGGCAAGAGCCCACCAGAGCAGATAGCCTTTGGGAACAGAGGGAATAATAATTTCAAGAACGGGTATAAATATGGTAACTACGGGAACGGCTCCGATAAAGCTTGAGAGCACTGCGCTTAACGCAAGAACCGTCATTATCATCATAAAAGGATGTGATGCAAAGGTTGAAAGCGCCGCTGCAACATCTGCAATTATATTAACCTCCTCTAAACCCTTGACGATTATAAACAGACCTATAAAAAAGAAGATGGTATCCCATTCTATATCTTTGGATATATGCTCAAACGTCGTTTTGGAAAAGATGAGCATAAGTGCCGCTCCCGCAAGAGCTATAACACTGGACTCATACTGGAGTTTATCTTTAAGAATGAATCCTAAAATTACAAGAGCAAAAATAATACTTCCCTTAATAAGGAGCTTGTAATCGGTTATGGCTTTTTTGGGATCCAGTTGGGAAAGTTTCGCCAGTTTTTCCGCAGATATACTCTTTATTTCTTTGTATTGGACTAAAAATATGAAAATGGAGATTACTAATGAAAGAAGGGTAGGAACAGCCATTATCTTAAAAAACTCCACAAATCCTGTACGCGATGCATTGCCTATAAGTATGTTTGGCGGATCACCGATAAGCGTTAATGTACCTCCGATGTTGGACGCAAATATCATGGGAAAGGCAAATACCTTCGGATCAACTTCGGCTTCCTGACATATGAGAAAGACTATCGGCGAAAACAGCAGAACGGTGGTCACATTGTCAAGAATACCCGACAAAAGAGCAGTGGCTATGAGAATCATAACAAAAATCTGTATGAAGTTCCCCTTGGAAATCTTCACTATATAAGCCGACACAGCTTCAAATACTCCCGTTGTCTTAAGAACACCTACTATGATCATCATTCCCATAAGAAGAGCCAGAGTATCAAAATCCACATACTCACCTATGCTTTCTATCCTCAGCTCAGAGGATATTTTGAGCATAAGTACAAGCACTCCCATACTGAAAGCTATTATCGACTTGCTCACTTTTCCGAATATTATAAAGTAGTAGGTGACAATCAAGATTGCCAGCATTATAAGTTTCATACTCATATGAATCACTCCGTATCTTTATTTTAAAACAGGTGATATTATACCGCCAAATTATAAACGTTGTATAGTAATTTTATTAAAAAGAAGAAACCTATATTATTTAATATTCAGCTTTTAGTCCATTCAGACGATATTATTATTGAATAGACAGGTCACATGGATGTGACCGGGAGGT
>CALMRR010000340.1 GCA_937871925.1 uncultured Petrotoga sp. | reverse complement strand
TTTGCGATAGGTATGTGTTTTTTTGCTTTTCTTTTTATTTACACATACAATTTTTATAAAAATTCAAACTCCATATTTTTCATTAACTCTAATTATAACACTTATCTGTTCAGGAACGGTGAACTAATCTTACCTACAAAGTACAAGTATGTAAAGCTTGCAGATATGCCGGTGAACCTTATAAATACACTTTTATGGTCTGAAGACAGGGATTTTTATGAGCATTACGGTTTTAACATAAAATCTTTCTTAAGAGCAGTAGTTGTTAATGCTTTTACACTGGATTTTTCGCAGGGTGGAAGTACCATAACTCAACAGCTGGCAAAGATGGTCTATCTTTCGAATGAAAAAACCATAAAAAGAAAGATGCTTGATATAATGCTTGCTTTTTTTATTGAAAGATCCTACTCTAAAGATGAGATACTTGAAGCATATATGAACAATGCAGCCTATCTTGGGAACGATATACTTGGATTTCCCGCAGCTGCTGACAGGTACTTCAAGAAAAATATAAACGATCTGAGCTTTGCAGAGATGGCAGTTTTGGTGGGTATAATAAATGGACCTTCGATATATGACCCATACCGTCATCCAGAAAGAGCCAGAAAACAGGCACAGGCACTTCTCAACTCTCTTGGCGGATCAAATCTTAAGAATACTGTTGATCTTAAAAAGGCTGCGGAAGATTTGGAAAAGATGGAGTTTAAAAAATTTACATATGAAGACCGTTATGTTGAGCTTATCTACCAATGCATAAGCGAACTGAAGGAGCTTAATCTCAAATCAGGCGGATATGTTATAAAAAGCACGTTTGATAAGGACATATTCGAATCAGTAACCATGCCGGCAACTGCATGCGGCATTGCTATAAATAATAAAACCGGTGAGATGCTTGGATTTTGGGGCAGCCAGTATTCTGTATTTCTATCTCAACAGCAGGTTGGATCAGGAATAAAACCATTCTATTACTCTATGGCGATAGAAAACGGCTATACATTTGACACTATTTTGCCTGATAAGCCTACGGACTTTGGAGGATGGAAGCCTCAGAACTTTGATAAGAAGTTCAGAGGAGAAGTGACGCTTAAGGAATCTCTTGTAAATTCGATAAACCTTTCTTCTATTTATCTTGCCATGCATGTTTCAACATCACCAGCCAACTCCATACAAAAAATAGAAGACTTTCTTAAACAGAATATAGGTATAAAGGGTAAGTATCCCGGAGATCTCACTCTTTCTTTGGGTACACTGGAGACTAATCCGTATAATATGGTGAGAGCTTATGCGATGTTCGCAAATTATGGACTTATTCCTAAGATATTCTCGGTTTTTGAAGTATATGACCGCCGTGGAAATATTATTTTCAGGCAGAATCCTTCTATTGAAAGAAAAGTAGAGGGAATTTCTCCGCAGACTTATGCTTCGATGGTTCAGCTCTTAAGGGAAACGGTTGTTTCCGGAAGTGCTAAACGTGCAAATGTTAATGGGATTGAACTGGTCGGAAAAACCGGAACTGCAGAAAGTGCCGCATGGTTCACAGGCAATACTGGAAGCACAAGCCTTTCAGTAAGAGTTGACGGAAAGGATCTTTTATCTTCAACTGCAGCCGTTCCTATTGCGCAGACTATAGTCAAGTCTTTTTATTACAATACTCCTAACTATAAGATACCGATTTATGCCTCTGTAAAAGGCCTGAATAAGCTTGATTTTTTTGCTGATCCTATTACATTCATCTCCAAAGGAATGGATGTAATAAGTTATCTTGCTGATGCAAAGCTTTCCGAAGGAATTGAGAGAATAGGGCAAAAAATAGAAGAAGTTATAACAGATATTGAGTTCATATATCCTGACATGGCATTGAAAATAAGACAATGGTATGCAGTAAACTCGGTTGACTTTTTGGACGACCCGTATACGTTTGTCTTGAATGGTTCAGATATTTCAGCTTATCTGGAAAAGCTTGATATAAATGAGGAAAAAGCCATAAGGCTTATGGAGATTTCGCAAGAACTTTCTTCATCGTATCCAGATGTGAGCATGAAGATCAATCAATACCTTAAAGAAAAAGGCTATGTAACAGCTTTAAGGGAGGATAATCATGAAGATCAATAAGTATAAGAAAGGAAAGGTAATAATAGAAAAAGACAGTTCCGTAAAAAAACTCTTTTATATACAGCAGGGAAAGATTACAGATACCAAAAGCATATTCAGCAGCGGTTCTTTTTTCGGACTTGTTTCATTCTTTACGGAGCTTAATGTGCTTAATGATTACAGAGTACTTGAAAATGCAGTTCTATACGAATATGATTGTATAGATGAGATTCCCGAAGATATTCTGATGTTTTTTATAAAGTCTCTTTCGGATATGTACGTAGGCTTCTCTTATATGAGTCTTGTAGGCAGAATGCCCGATCCGAGTTTTATAATAAGTAATTACAATGACCAGAAAAGTTCAACTGCTGGCGAGTCAAAAAAAGATCTTTTAAAAGAACTTAAAGGAGACGGAGACCTAGATGATTTTATAAAAGCTTTGGATTTTTATATTAACGACAACGATGAAGAGGTCGATATACCACAAACCTTTACGGAATTTAAAGGCGCAATAAACAAGCTTCTTGTGGAATTTAATGTTTCTAGATTTATAGCCATGATGAGATATGCCATAGTAAGAAAAAGCTTTCCGGCTGAGAACTGGTATGCTTTTTTTTCAGAACTTTTTGAAAGATCGATAACTCTTAACGACAGGGCACTTACATTATATATAATTTACAGCGCATCTTTTATGTTGACGGATCTGAAACAGTTAAACTCACTTCTGAGAAAGCACTGGGAGTTTTTAAGGTTTAATGGCTTAAACTCATGGATAGACTATCTTCTAAGAGTACACAACAATAAGTTGATAGCACAGGTTGATGATTAGTATGAATATTGAAAGAATAACTAATTTCGGGGTAAGGATAGACGGCATTTATATTGTTGCAAAGGGTATTGTGCTTGGATTAATATATGGTTTTGAAAATAACAGACTGTTCAGGGTCTTTTCGACTGGAGATATAATTGGGCTTGATAAATACTATTGTAATATAGGCCTTATAGATTATTTCGGGATAGGAGATTTTGAACTGGATAATCTTTCTGACGATGAGTTTAAGGAAAAACTTAAAGATAAAAATTTCTGCAAGCTATTTTCTGAATCATTGAAAGAACTTTTTTCAGAGCTTTCGTCCTTTTCAAAGGAAGATGAGCATGTTATACTCTATTATAATATGAAGAAACTTTATCAAATGAGCGGCAGCAAACGTCTGGGCTTGCCAAGAAAATTTGTTGAGGAAGCGGGAATTGACCGGGTTATGACTGAGCTTCAGGCACAAGGGAAAGTGATTCTTGATAAAGATGTTTATATTATAAACAAGCAATCTGTTACATAAAAGCAATAGAGTGAGTTTTTATATATGATAAAATATTATTTCGGGATAAGGTTATAAACTCTTTTGCTAAGATACCTGTATCCCAGGCGGATTATTTCATAAATGCAGGAGGTGACATTATGTACGCCATATTGGAATTTGGAGGAAAGCAGTACAAAGTGGAAGAAGGACAAACTCTGTACACAGAAAAAGTAAATGGAGTAGAACCAGGTTCTTCTTTTGTTTTTGACAAGGTTTTATTTGTAAAGAAGGATGATTCGGTGAAAGTTGGATCTCCATATGTTCAGGGAGCTAAAATAAACGCCGAAGTCGTTGAGCATGGAAAAGACGAGAAAATTCTGGTTGTAAAGTTCAGAAGAAGAAAGATGTATAGAAGGGTAAACGGCCACAGACAACAGTTTACAGCCTTAAAAATAACCAAGATAGAAGCTTAGGTTATGATACACGTAAGCGTAGAAGGAGCAAGAATGACCATAAAAGGTCATGCCGGCTACGGTGTGTACGGTAAAGACATAGTATGCAGTGCTGTAAGCGTTCTGACGCAGTTTGTGGGTGAAATTATAGAAAAAGAAAAAATAGGATCATATAAAATAATGGAAAACACAATACAGTTAGATTTCGACCCGGACAACGTTATTTCGTTGAAACTGCAGAGTTACCTGTTAGAAGCTTTTAAGAACATCGAAACAGACTATAAAAAGAATATGAAAGTGGAGGTGTCAAGCTAATGAAACTCAACCTACAATTTTTTGCTGGTTCAGCAGGCGATGCTAATAGAAGAGACAGCAACCCTAAGTATCTTGGCGTAAAAGCCGGCGAAGGAAAGCTGGTAACATCAGGAAGCATAATAATAAGGCAGAGAGGCACTAAGATTCATCCCGGCAAGAACGTCGGTTTAGGCAAAGATTTTACAATATTTGCCACTGCTGATGGCAGGGTGAAGTTTGAAGAAAAGAACAACAGAAAGTATGTGAGCGTATATCCTCAGGCACAGTAAGTCAGCCTATGGAAGGTGACTTATGAATTCAAAAAGGTTGGCAGTATCAGGTATAATAGGAGCACTGGCTTTTTTGTTGACTTTCATAGAGTTTCCGATATTTCCTTTTGCTGCTTTTCTCAGGTTCGACCCGAGTATATCGCTTGTAATTGTTATGGTTCAGGCTTTTGGATGGATTCCGGCTTTGTTTTCCCTTTTGATTAAAGATCTTCTTTTTACCTTGATTCATCAGGGAGCTGGCGGTCCGATAGGAATGCTAATGAATACGGCAGCCGGGCTAGTTTTTGTTTCTATCCTATCATTACTTAAGGTCAAGACTGCTAAGTATGTGGGGTATTTGTTATCCGGTTTGGCAGCAAGTTTAGTAATGCTTACAATGAATTTTTTATTTCTTCCGTTATATACAGGCATGAGTTTTTCAGATGCGGGATCTGCACTTGGTGTTGGAACTTCCGGGCTGATTCTTACAATAATAGGTTTTAACATAATAAAGTTCCTGGCAAACTCTTTTATCGGAGAGATAGTATATTCAAGAATAAAAAAGATTTTTAATAATAAAGACTTGAAAGGAGGAAGCAAATAATGGCTTCTATAATGACACAGAAGACTTATATGGCTAAGCCGGCAGAGGTTAAAAGGAAATGGTACCTCGTGGATGCTCAGGGTAAAACGCTGGGAAGATTGGCTTCTCAGGTTTCAAAAATTTTGCAGGGAAAAAATAAGCCTACATATACTCCGCATATTGATACAGGTGATTTTGTAGTAATAATAAATGCAGAAAAAATATGTGTAAGCGGTAAGAAAATGACTCAGAAAGTATATTATAGGCATACAGGCTTTCCGGGAGGACTTAGGGTTTCAAAAATCACAGAGGTTTTTGATAAAAAGCCAGAGAGGGTTCTTGAAATGGCTATAAAGGGTATGATGCCCAAAAGCATACTTTCCAAGCATATGATTAAAAAGCTTAAGATATATGCTGGTTCTAGTCATCCGCACGAAGCACAGAAACCAGAAAAGATAGAACTATAAAACAGGAGGAGATTGTAATGGCTGAATTGTTGGATTATTACGGTACAGGCAGAAGAAAAACCTCAATTGCCAGGGTTCATCTCAGACCGGGAACCGGCAAATTTATTATAAACGGTAAAGAGTACGATGATCCGGTTGCATATTTTAATAACAATAAAATATGGACCAGACATGCTTTTGAGCCTCTTACAGTTACTCAGAATGAAAATAAGTTTGATGTATACATAATAGTTGAAGGCGGTGGACTTAACGGTCAGTCGGGAGCAGTAAGACTTGGAGTTGCACGAGCGCTTCTTGAACTTGATGAAAGTACAAGACCTGTTCTTAAGGTAAAAGGAATGCTTACCAGAGATTCAAGAGCAGTCGAAAGAAAAAAGTACGGATTAAGAAAATCAAGGAAACGCCCACAGTTCTCAAAGAGATAGTAATTTTTGTAGCATCAGATATAAAATTAAAAGAACGGCATTCGAACGCCGTTCTTTTTTTCAAAGAGGTATAGAAATGGACAATTACGATCAACTTAAGGAAACGGTTCAGAAAATAAAGGACTCATTAAGCATAGTTGATGTAATAAGTTCATATATATCGGTAAAGAAAGCTGGTAAGAATTATTCGGCATTGTGTCCGTTCCATCCGGAAGACACACCTTCTTTCTATGCTTTTACAGAAACCAACACATATCATTGTTTCGGCTGTGGCGCACACGGTGATGCTATAAATTTTGTCAAAGAGTATGAAAAGATAAGTTATGTACAAGCCTTGAAAAAACTGGCAACACGAAGCGGAATAACGATTGAACTAGAAGAAAGACCAGAAATACCGGAGCTAAGGCTTAACCAAGAGGTAGCTGTTGCTTATAATAATACTCTTATGAATCTTCCTGACAGTTCTGAAATATGGAAGTACCTCAAAAACAGGAATATTGATAGACAGGCGGCTAAAGAGTTTGAACTTGGTTTTTCAACCGGTAAAGAAGTGATGCAGGTAATCAATAAAAGTGACTTTAAAGTTGAACTTGCAATCAGAAACGGACTTTATAATCAAAATCGTGAGTTTTTCAGTAACAGGCTGATAATACCTATAAGAGACAATAATGGAGATCTTTCAGGATTTTCAGCTCGCAGCATAGACGGCTCATCGCCCAAATATCTGAATACTCCGGAGACGCAGTACTTTAAAAAGGGAAAGATACTTTACCTTTATTATAAAACTAAGAATTACATAAAGCAAAATGACTTTGCAATAATAGTAGAAGGATATTTTGATGCAATTTCAATGTATAGAGCAGGATTTAAAAATGTTTCAGCAGTCCTTGGTTCTGTTTTGACCAAGGAGCATGCTTTTGAGTTAATGAAATCCACGAACAAAATCGTTACAATGTTCGATTCTGATGAGGCTGGACGCAAAGCTACGCTATCGTCTATAGATAATCTTTGTGCAAAAGGTTTTCAGATTGCTGTAGCTAAATACGATGAAAAAGATCCTGATGAGCTAGTACGAGGAAATCAGCCCAAGTACATAGCCGAACTTCTTAAAAAGTCTTATAAGTTCCATGAGTATATACCATATACGTATGTTTCAAGATACAATATACAAAATGATTTTGGACTTGAAGAGTATCTAAAAGAAATGTCCTTGTGGTACAAAAAATTTACAGAATTCAAAAGATTTGAGATACTTGACACTTTTGTAAGTACTATCGCCCAGATAACAAAAAAGCGCGAAGAAATAATAGAAGAAATAATCAAATCAAAGATTCAGACATTGAACTTTAAAGTAGATTCAATAATACAAAATCAACAAAAACATCAAAATCTCGAAAAAGAAATAAGATATGATTTTGACAGGTCCATTATCTATCTATGGTTGAAATACGATGATTATAGGGAAAAGCTTAAAGAGTTTGATACTCAAGCTATTGAGGAAGGACCTGCCAAAGAGTTTTTAAGATTTGTGAATGAAGGAAAAAATATTACGCAGATACTTGAAAATGGATCATCACAGTTATGTGAAATGATATCTCAGATCTATCGTGTCGATGATTTTTTTGAACCAGGGAAAATATATGAAGCATTAAAAATTACTTTTGAAAGGAAGTCCTTTCAAAAGCATATTGATAGTCTTAAAAATATACTTAAGAATACAGTTGACGAGGAGGAACGGGCTAAAATAGCTTCAGAGATAATAAACTGCATTTCAAAACAGAAAAGTCTTGGAGGTAAATAAAATGGTTATGGCAAAAGATTTGAATCTTGAGGTAGCTGATACTATACAGGAGCTTGGAGATCTTGAGATCCTTGAGGATGACAAGATAAAGCTCAAAAGCAAGAATCAGAAACCGCAAAAAACTATAGAAACAATTATAAAAGAGTTAAGGGATTTGGCAAAGAAAAACAGCAATAAACTTACTTATGAAGATATAGACAAGTGTATTCCTGAAGATTCGGAGATGATAGATGCCGATTATCTTGAAAAAATATACACTGAACTGCAGAAGTCTGATATAGAGATAATTGATTCAAGCTTGGACGGGGAAACAGAAGATATTATGGGTGATGATAATTTTCTTCTTTCCGAAGATGAGTTCGCCGAACCGGCCACTGAGGATTATGAAGTGCTCGATATACTTGGTGACGGTGAGATGCAGATGTATGATAATATATCACTTAATGATCCGATAAAAATATATTTGAAGGAAATAAGCAAGATAGGTTTGCTTACGCCAAGAAGAGAAAGGCAACTGGCACAGAGGGCCCAGGCCGGAGATAAAAGATCGCGAGATGAACTGATAAAGACTAATTTGAGACTTGTCATAAGCATTGCCAAAAGATATGTCGGCAGAGGCTTAAGTTTTCTGGATTTAATTCAGGAAGGAAATATAGGTCTTATAAAAGCAGTAAACAAATTTGACTGGAAAAAAGGTTTTAAATTTTCCACTTATGCTACTTGGTGGATAAGACAAGCTATAACAAGAGCTATAGCTGATCAGGCAAGGACAATCAGGATACCCGTTCATATGGTTGAGACCATTAACAGGTTGAACAAAGTTATAAGGGAGTTTCTACAGGAAAATGGTGAATATCCAACGGTACAGGATCTTTCAAAGCTCATGGATAAGCCTGTTGACAAGATAAGCGAGATACTTCTTGCAGCACGAGAGACCATTTCCGCAGACTCTCCGATAACTGGTTCTGATGAAGACGACTCCACTTTAGGAGATTTTCTTGCGGATGATGCTGTTGATCATCCTGAAGAAGCTGCAGTTAAAATGATAATAAGAGAAGAGATAGAAAAGATACTTGATACTCTTCAACCAAAGGAAGCAACCGTACTTAAGATGAGATACGGACTTTTTGACGGTAAAGTAAAGACTCTTGAGGAGGTAGGACAGTTCTTCAACGTTACCAGAGAGAGGATAAGGCAGATTGAGGTCAAGGCATTGCGAAAACTAAGACATCCGAGCAGGAGTGCCCAACTTAAAGATCTCAGCTCTATGCTTGGTAAGAAGATTTTTTAGGTGGAAGATGGAAAGGGAGACTGAAGCATTTACTCTGAAAAGAAATCTGTCAGAGTTTATAAGGGACGGGCTTGATCAAGAACAGCTTGAAGCAGTAACAAAATCCGAAGGAAATACTCTTATAATTGCCGGGCCAGGTTCTGGAAAGACCAGAGTGATAACCTATAAGATAGCTTATCTTCTTGATAATCACGTCAGGGCAGAAAATATACTTTTGGTTACATTTACGCGTGCTGCAGCGAAACAGATGATAGAAAGAGTGAAAAAAGTAACTGAAAAGGATACTTCACAGCTTGTTGCAGGAACCTTTCATCACATCTGCAATCTTATACTTAGAAAGTATGCCAATATTCTTGGATATACAAACAGTTACTCCATCCTTGATTCAGAAGATGCCGATGATCTTTTGAAGATAGCAAGGAATGAGTATAGAAGTGAGTATTCTTTAGATAAAGAGCTCCCAAAAGAATCTGTTATAAGTAAAATAATAAGTTATGCATGTAATACGGTGAAGTCAGTTCGTGAGGCTCTTGTGGATATTGCTCCGTATCTTATGGAGTTTGAATGTGACATAGAAAAAGTTTGGATGAAGTATGCTCAGATGAAAAAAGATATGAATTCAATGGACTATGACGACATTCTGGTAAATACCGGACATCTTCTTTCGACTAATCCGAATATACTTGAGAAGGTATCCTCTCAGTTTAGGTATGTTCTGGTTGATGAGTTTCAGGATACCAGCAAGATTCAGCTTGAAATAGTGCGTGCCTTGTCAAGTGTACATAAAAACCTTATTGTTGTGGGAGACGATGCCCAAAGCATTTATTCTTTCCGAGGGGCAAGGTTTGAAAACATACAGGAGTTCATGCAAATCAAAGGGACCAAGCTTTTCAAAATTCAAAAAAACTACAGGAGTGTTCCGGAAATAGTCCAACTTATCAATTCGATCCTTCCTGGGAAGGCTATTCCAAAAAAACTTGAGTCCGTAAGAAAAACCGGAGTTCTTCCATTCATGATAGAGACCTTTGACGATTCAGAACAAAGCGAGGTCGTATGTAAGATAATTGCGGATAAAATTGATGAAGGTCTTGAGTACAAAGATATAGCCGTACTTTACAGAACGCACTCCCTTTCTATGGTTTTACAGCAAAAGATGGATTCCAAAAGACTTCCGTACAGACTTCTTTCCGGAAGAAAGTTCATAGAGACGGCGCACATAAAAGATATGCTGTCTTTTGTAAAGGTTCTTCAGAATCCTCTTGACAAAATTTCATGGAGCAGGGCTCTTAAGCTCTTTTCAGGTATGGGAACCAAGACAGCAATCAGAATATGTGAAGAAATTGGTTCCGAACTTCTTAACGGAAAAGATTTTGAGACAGCATTGAAAAATTCATCCATAAAAAAAAATAAGGACGCTTTTATGATATTTTCTACGCTGATTTCTATGACGGAACAAAATCCTTCAAAGGTTTTAGAGTATATATATAATACTTTTTACCAAGAGTATTCAAAGCTTTCTTTTCCGGATTACCGTTCGAGAAATTCAGATGTAGAAAGATTTATAGACATTGCAGGAAGATATGACAACATTTCGAGATTTTTGGAAGAGATGGTTTTGAGCGAAAACGTACAGATGATTGCTCCTTCACAGGAAGATAAAGAAAACATGATAACCATGAGTACCATACATGGAGCCAAGGGTCTGGAATGGAAAGTTGTCATACTTATATCTGTCAATCCCGGAGACCTTCCTAATGCTATGGCCATTAAAGAAATGAAGCTTGACGAAGAGGAAAGGCTATTTTATGTTGCCGTTACCAGGGCGAAAGATGAACTGTACCTCTTAAATCAAAGCACTGGAGTTACAAATCCTTATTTGAAGAACAGTTTTGTTTTTGTCAAAAGTGAAAATGACTTTATGAAAAAGATACCGAAAGAAAAAGTTACAAAACTTAAAACAGGCTACGATTTTTGATGAGCTTTCCGGTGTATGGGCATCATTATCGTATCTGCAAAACTTGTTATGACATTTTAACATATAATTAATTAAGTATGAGGTAAAATAGAACATGGTATTTTTACGAAAAATTATAGAAAGGAGGGCATAAATACAGATGCCGACGATTAATCAATTGATTCGATTTGGTAGAGAGAAGGTAGTCTACAAATCAAAAGCGCCTGCGCTTCAGCACAATCCGCAGAAGCGAGGAGTCTGTGTAAGGGTTTCGACCATGACTCCTAAGAAACCGAACTCAGCGTTAAGAAAAATTGCAAGGGTAAGACTTTCAAATGGAATAGAAGTTACTTCATATATTCCGGGTGAAGGGCATAACCTCCAGGAACACTCCAATGTTCTTATAAGAGGCGGAAGGGTTAAGGATTTGCCCGGTGTCAGATATAAAATTATAAGAGGAACTCTCGACGCTGCCGGAGTAGAAAACAGAAAACAGAGCAGAAGCAGATATGGAGCAAAGAAGCCAAAAGAAAACAAAGCTAAAGCAGCACCTAAGAAATAAGGAGGTATTGGATAAATGAGAAGGAGAAGAGCGGAAAAAAGAGTTGTAGCTCCCGATCCTATATTTGGAGATGTCCTTGTTACAAAACTTGTCAATAAAATAATGCAGAGTGGAAGAAAGGCCAAGGCCGAGTCCATTGTGTATGGTGCAATAGATGTGTTGAAGCAGAAAACAGGCGAAGAGGCAATAGTTGCGTTCAGAAAAGCTATAGAAAACGTTAAGCCATTAATAGAAGTAAGACCAAGAAGAATCGGAGGAGCAACGTATCAGGTACCGTTTGAAGTTCCTGAAGAAAAATCAGTAGCTTTGGCTTTGAGATGGGTTGTTAATTCAGCCAGATCAAGACACGGAAAACCCATGATTGAGAAGTTGTCTCAGGAATTATTGGATGCTTATAATAATACTGGCTCAGCAGTTAAGAAAAGAGACGATGTGCATAAGATGGCTGAAGCCAATAAGGCCTTCGCTCACTATAAGTGGTAATAGGAGGCGGTTGTTTTGAAAGAGAGGAAGTTCGCCCTGCAAAACCTTAGAAACATTGGGATAATAGCCCACATTGATGCCGGTAAGACGACTACGTCTGAAAGAGTAATATTTTATACCGGCCGTAAACATAAGATAGGTAATGTTGACGAAGGAAATACTACTCTTGACTGGATGGAACAAGAGAAAGAAAGAGGAATTACCATTACCTCTGCGGCTACCACATGTTTTTGGAAAGGTTTTAGGATTAATTTAATTGATACACCAGGTCACGTGGATTTTACTATAGAAGTTGAAAGGTCGCTTAGAGTACTTGACGGAGCGGTCGCAGTTTTTGATGCTCAGGTAGGGGTTGAACCGCAGTCCGAGACAGTCTGGAGACAGGCTGACAAGTACCAGGTTCCCCGTCTCGCATACATGAACAAAATGGACAAAATAGGAGCAGATTTCTTTAATGCCATCAACACTATGAAGGTTAAACTGGGAGCTAATCCTGTTGCTGTTCAAGTTCCGATAGGAGCCGAAGCATCTTTCAGAGGTGTAGTTGATCTCCTTAAGATGAAGGCAATCTACTGGGATAACGAGGACGGCACACAGATGCATGAGGAAGAAATTCCTCAGGATCTGGTAAAGATTTGCGAGGAAAAACGTGAAGATCTTATTTCTGCTGTTTCTGAGTTTGATGAGGAAATAATGGATCTTTATATTTCCGGCGAAGAAATTCCTACAGATAAGATAAAACAAGCCATAAGAAAAGGAACCATAGCTAACAGCCTAGTTCCTGTATACTGTGGTTCGTCATTCAGAAACAAAGGAATTCAGCCTATTCTTGACGGAGTAATCGACTATTTGCCGTCTCCGTTGGATCTTCCTCCCGTAAAAGCCTTTGATGCCAGGACAAAAGAGTTTGTACAGGACATACATCCTGATGAAAATGGTCCTTTTATTGCTATGGCATTCAAGATAATGGTTGATCCGTATGTAGGAAAGCTTACTTTTGCGAGAGTTTACTCAGGCAAGCTTGAAAAAGGAAACTATGTTCTCAATACAACCAAAGGCGTAAAGGAAAGAATATCCAGGCTTATGTTCCTGCACGCAGACCAGAGGGAAGAGGTTGACTATATTACTACCGGTGATATAGTCGGTATAATAGGTCTTAAGGATACAACTACCGGAGAAACCATAGCTCAGGAAGGTTCTGATCTTATTCTTGAAAAGCTTGAATTTCCGGAACCTGTTATATCCGTTTCTATCGAACCTGAAACCAAAGATGACGAGCAGAAACTTACCAAAGCACTTCAGGCTCTTCTTGACGAAGATCCGAGTCTCAGGGTAAATGTAGATCACGATACCGGTGAAACTATACTGCATGGTATGGGCGAACTACATCTTGATATAATTGTTGACAGAATAAAAAGAGAACATAAAGTAACTGTAAGAGTCGGAAAGCCTCAGGTTGCCTACAGAGAAACCATAAAGGTTGGCGCAGATGCAGAAGGAAAGTATATAAGGCAGTCAGGAGGAAAGGGACAGTACGGTCATTGTAAGATAAAGATTGAACCCCTTCCGGCAAACAGTGAAAAGACATACGAGTTTGTGGATAAAGTTGTTGGCGGTACTATTCCCAAAGAGTATATACCGGCTATCGGAGAAGGAATACGTGAAGCAATGCAGGGCGGTATAGTGGCAGGCTATCCTATGGTAGGGGTAAGAGCAACTGTTTATGACGGTTCTTATCATGATGTCGACTCTTCAGAAATGGCTTTTAAAATTGCAGGATCCATGGCATTCAAAGATGCTGCAAAAAGGGCGAAGCCTGTTCTGCTTGAACCGATAATGAAAGTAGACGTTACCACTCCTGAAGAGTACATGGGTGACATAATTGCCGATCTCAATTCCAGAAGAGGAAGAATAGAAGGTTTTGATAATGTGGGTAATACAACTACTAGGATAATTCAAGCTATTGTACCTTTCTCAGAACTTTTCGGATATGCAACAGCTATGAGATCATTGTCTCAGGGAAGAGCAACAAACACGATACAGTTCTCGCATTACGATGAAGTACCTGCTTCAGTGGCAGAAAAGCTTATAACCAAATAAATGGTTTATCTATTATAAATATAATTTCTTTAAAAACAAGGAGGGAATCCTAATGGCAAAGGAAAAGTATCTCAGAAATAAACCCCATATGAACATAGGAACCATAGGACACATTGACCACGGAAAGACAACTTTGACAGCCGCTATTACCAAATCTCTTTCTTTGAAAGGATTTGCAGATTTCACCCCATTCGATCAGATCGATAAGGCTCCTGAGGAAAAAACAAGAGGTATTACAATAAGTGTTTCCCACGTTGAATACCAGACAGACAATAGACACTATGCACATATTGACTGTCCAGGTCACGCTGACTACATAAAGAACATGATTACCGGAGCAGCCCAGATGGACGGTGCAATTCTCGTTGTTGCCGCTACCGACGGTGTTATGCCCCAGACAAGAGAACACGTTCTTTTGGCAAGACAAGTTAACGTTCCTGCAATAGTTGTTTTTGTAAATAAAGTTGACGCTGTTGATGATCCAGAACTCGTTGATCTCGTAGAAATGGAAGTCAGAGACCTTCTTTCTTCCCAGCAGTTCCCAGGCGATACGCTTCCAGTTATAAGAGGATCTGCCCTTAATGCTCTTAATGCAAACTCGCAGGATGATCCGTGGGTAAAGAAGATTTATGAGCTTATGGATGCGGTTGATAACTACTTCCCAGAGCCTAAGAGACTTGCAGACCAGGCATTCCTTATGGCAATCGAAGATGTATTCACCATAACCGGAAGAGGAACAGTTGTTACCGGAAGAATTGAAAGAGGAACCATAAAGGTTGGAGAAGAAGTCGAAATAATAGGTATAAAAGAAGAAAATAAAAAGTCAGTATGTACCGGTGTTGAAATGTTCAGAAAAGAACTTGATTCAGGCATGGCAGGAGACAACGTAGGATGTCTTCTCAGAGGTGTAGACAAGGATGATGTAGAAAGAGGACAGGTTCTTGCAAAGCCGGGTTCAATTCATCCGCACAAAAAGTTTAGGGCTCAGGTTTACGTTCTTAAGAAAGAAGAAGGCGGAAGGCACACCGCATTTACCGTAGGATACAGACCTCAGTTCTACGTGAGAACAGCCGATATAACCGGTTCGTTGGTTGCTTTTGACGGCGGAGCAGAAATGGTTATGCCCGGAGATAACATAATAATGACAATAGAACTCATCCATCCTATAGCAATTGAAAATAATATGAGATTTGCTATAAGGGAAGGCGGAAGAACAATTGGTTCAGGAGTTGTAACAGAAATTATAGAGTAATACAACGTAACTGCAACAGTTGAAAGTTAAAATAATTCGAGGACAGCCGGGGAGCGGTTATGCTCCCCCTATTGTTCGGATTTTTAAGGAGGGAAAAAGCAGAAATGGGCAAAAAGTTTATAAAAATAAAGCTTAAAGCATATGACTCCCGTTTGTTGGACGAATCAGCCAAAAAGATAATAGAAGCAGTAAAAGAGGCCAATGCGAAAGTTTCAGGTCCGATACCGCTTCCCGTTGAAAGATCGGTATACTCTGTTGTGAGATCACCCCATAAGTATTCCTATTCAATGGAGCAGTTTGAAAAGAGAGTTCATAAAAGAGTTATATACATTTATGATGCCTCAAGTGAAACAGTAACCAACTTATTAAAAGTAAATATTCCGTCAGGAGTAGCAGTAGATATAAAAGCATAAAACAGATCGGGCTCTGGAGGTGTAAAACATGAAAGGTATAATAGGTAAAAAGGTAGCTATGACAAGAATTTACAAAGATGGAAAAGCTATCCCGGTCACAGTTATAAAAGCTGGACCCTGTGTGGTTTCACAGAAAAAAACCGTAGAAACTGACGGTTACAATTCAATACAGTTAGCTTTTGAAGAGGTTGCGGAAAGGAAACTTACCAAGCCTCAGCTTGGTCATTTTAAAAAGGCTAATATCAAACCGATGAGAAAGTTAAGAGAGTTCAGAACAGATGATGTAGACAGCTATCAGGTCGGTCAGATTGTTGATGTTTCCGTATTCCAGGAAGGCGATATAATTGATGTAACCGGCTGGTCAAAAGGCCGCGGCTATTCCGGAGGAATGAAAATGTGGAATTTCAGCGGAGGAGAAGCTTCTCACGGTTCCAAATTCCATAGGGAAGGCGGTTCAACCGGTCAGCATACTTATCCTGCTGAGGTTTTCAAAGGCAAGAAGATGTTTGGGCAGTATGGAAATGAAAGAGTCACAATACAAAACTCTCAAGTCGTAAAAATAGACGCAGAAAACAACCTTATTGCAATAAAAGGTGGAGTTCCAGGAGCGAGGGGCGGTTTAGTAATAATTAAGGATGCAGTGAAGAAATAATTATACGCCCAAAAACGTGTATAGGAGGAGAACAAAATGGCAAAAGTTGATGTAATCAACAGTAATGGGCAAGTTGTTGGAGCCATTGAGTTGAAAGACACTGTATTCAATATCGAGCCGAATATGGACGTTATGTACAGATACGTTGATATGCAGCTTTCGAATGCAAGGTCAGGTACAGCTTCAACATTGACTCGAGCAGAAGTAGCCGGAGGCGGACGAAAGCCTTGGGCACAGAAACTCACTGGTAGAGCAAGAGCAGGATCATCCAGATCACCTATATGGAGACATGGCGGTGTCACCTTTGGACCGAAACCGAGAGACTACGATAAGTCCTTAAACAAAAAGATGAAAAAGCTTGCTCTTAAGTCAGCACTGAGTGTAAGACTAAGGGAAAACAATATTGTTGTCATTGACGATATAAAGTTTGATACCCCAAGAACCAAGCAGATGAAGGAAGTTATTGAGAAGATAAGCCTTACCGGAAAGAAAGTACTTTTTGTTCTTCCTTTCAAAAATGAGGAGTACCATAATGTAAAGCTTTCTGCCAATAATATTCCTAAGGTAAAGGTCATCATAGCGGACAATCCTAACCAGGGTAAGATGAATATCGACGGATTGAATGTTTTTGATCTTATCAACAATGAAAAGATCGTACTTACCAAGGAATTAGTAAAAAAGATTGAGGAGGTGCTGGACAATGGAAAATAATAAACTCAATTACGATATCGTGCTCAAGCCGATCCTCACCGAAAAAAGTTACCAGTTGATAAGTGAAAGCAAGTACACTTTCGAAGTGGCAAAGGATGCAACCAAAACAGAAGTTAAAACTGCCATTGAAAAGCTGTTTAATGTGAAAGTGGAAAAAGTCAACATAATGAACGTTAAGTCAAAACCTAAGAAAATGGGAAGATTTGAAGGATATACAAGAGGATGGAAGAAAGCTATAGTTACGCTTGCCCAAGGATATGTAATAAAAGAATTGCAAGGCAACGTTTAAGAGGTGATAAATAATGGGTCTTAAAAAATTTAAACCGACAACTCCTTCACGAAGATTTATGATCATCAACGACTTTGCAGAAATTACAACAGATAAACCGGAAAAGTCGCTGCTTGCTCCTTTAAAATCGAATGGAGGAAGGAACCATCACGGCAGAATAACTGTAAGACATCAGGGCGGTGGCCATAAAAGAAGATACAGGATCATAGATTTCAAAAGAGACAAATACGATATTCCATGTAAAATAGCCTCAATAGAGTACGATCCCAACAGAAGTGCAAGAATAGCTCTTTTAGTCTATGCAGATGGTGAGAAGAGATATATACTTGCTCCGAAGGGAGTAAAAGTAGGACAGGAACTGCTCAGCAGCCCGAAAGCTGAAATAAAGCCGGGAAATGCACTTCCACTTGCTAATATTCCATTGGGTACCCTTGTTCACAATATCGAGTTTGAACCGAACAGAGGCGGTAAAATAGCCAGATCGGCCGGAGTATATGCACAGCTTATGGCAAAAGAAAGCGGTTATGCTCTTCTGAAAATGCCTTCAGGTGAGCTCCGAAGAGTAAGGGAAACATGTTATGCCACAGTAGGTATGATCGGAAATGAAGATCATGTAAACGAAGTCCATGGAAAGGCCGGAAGAAGGAGATGGCTTGGAATCAG
>CALMRR010000339.1 GCA_937871925.1 uncultured Petrotoga sp. | reverse complement strand
AATTTAATTTTTTCGTGACCTACCCCCATCTTGTATGCCCAATGCGCAGCAAGACCGTATTCTGCTTCCTGGTGCATTTGCCAGTCTCTTATCTGTATTTCAAGAGGCTCACCTTTATTTGTTATGACTGTAGTATGAAGCGACTTATAACCATTCAGCTTAGGAGTAGCAATATAATCTTTAATTCTTCCTGGAATCGGAGGCCATAGGGAATGTACTATCCCCAAAGATGCATAACATTGATTTTGATTTTCAGTAATAATTCTTAGTGCTATAAAGTCATAAATTTCATCAAAGCTTTTTCCTTTACGGACCATTTTGTCCCAAATACTGTAAATATGCTTGGAACGCCCATAAACCTTTGCAGTAATATTATGCTTAGCAAGTTCAGCATTTAATAAATTTGAATACTCTTCAATACTCTTTTGTCTATCTGAAAGCTTATTATCAACACGTATCTTTAACTCATTGTACGAATCTGGATACAAATAAAAAAACGATAAATCTTCCAGTTCTGCTTTTATAGTATGGATTCCCAAACGATGAGCAATCGGAGCATAAATTTTAAGTGTTTCCTGAGCCTTACTTGTCTGCTGTGCATGAGATGTATATGCAAGAGTACGCATATTATGAAGTCTATCTGAAAGCTTAACAATTATGACTCTCAAATCGGTTGACATAGCTAAAAGCATCTTCCTGAGAGTCTCTATCTTTTCTATAGACTTAGTATCAGCTTTTGAAAGTTTTTCATTAAGCTTAAGATTACTGATTTTAGTTACCCCATCAACTATACGGGCAACATCATTTCCAAACTTTTCTCTTATTATATCAATTGATACTCCACAATCCTCACATACATCGTGCAAAAGCCCGGAAACAATAGTATCTACATCCATATTAAATTTTGCCAGAATACGCCCTACTTCTTTAGGATGCTCAAAAAAAGGTTCACCGGAGGCTCTCATCTGCCCCTGATGCGATATCTGAGCAAGATCATAGGCAACAGTTATTTTTGACGCCTCTTCAGTTGTCAATTCACGTTTAAATATACTTTGTATTTCTTGAAGGTATTCTTGTGCCTGCTCCATTTTTTCACCTCTTTGTATAAATTATATCATAACTTTATTTTTACTTCTATATTTATGTCTCTTGACAGTTTTTATATTATATCGTATGATATAATATAAGTCGTTCAAGTATTATATATAATATCAAAATTGCTTTATACGCTTGTTATGTGGTAAAATTAGTTATAGATAATGGGAGGTGTTAAGGGATGAAAAAATTATTTGTTACATTATCGGCTTTGTTACTTTTAGTGTCTTTAGTATGTGCAAATGATATTAGCTTCGATAGGAAGAACTATGGCGGAAATGTTTTGATATGGCCATTCTGGGGTATTTCTACAGGAGCTTCCGGATACTATAAGATGGGAACCGATCTTAACATAAATATTATGGACCAGACTTCTCCTATAGTAGTTGCAGGACCGAGTTTTGATGTCGGATTTTGGACAGTAGGAGCATATAGTTCCTTTTACCTTGGTCTGGGTGCTTCAGGAGAGGTACTTTTTCCGCTAAAAAACTTCAAAATAAATTACTTCGGTTATGATTGGTATCCAACGCCTGCTCTTGATATTACTGCAACTTATTATTTGACTGGTTTTCCAGATACCTCTATAAGAAGTATTTGGAAACCGCTTGCCGATTTTGGACTGGCTTTTTCTGTCAATCCACGTATCACAGTTATGTCTGACTATGAAAAGGGAAGCTCCGGACTTTCCTTCGATTTTTGGCCATATCCTTTAATGGTTGGTTTCAGCTACTGGCAGAATTGATAAAAAACAGTATTTTTACAGGGGGTATATGATGGACGTTATCCTTGGAAGGCAAAAGATTAAATGGGTAGAAAAGCACATGAAGATTGTAAACTTCTTGAGAGATTCATACAAAGACAGCCAACCTTTTAAAGATGTAAATGTTTCAATGGCTATACACCTTGAAGCCAAAACTGCTTACCTTTCAATTATAATGAAGGAACTTGGTGCAAATGTTTTTATTACCGGGAGCAATCCTCTTACTACGCAGCCTGATGTAGTAATGGCTTTAAAGGAGTACGGCATAAATGTGTTTGCAGAAAAAACACTTGATGAAACGGTCTATTGGAAAAATATTGACAGAGTACTTTCAGCAAAACCAAACATTATAATAGATGATGGCGCAGATCTGGGAGTACGTTTTTTTGAGAATTATTCTTCCGATCTTAATAACTTATGGGGAATCTGCGAAGAAACAACTACCGGTGTAAAAAGATATAATTCTTTGCAAAAATGCGGAAAGCTTCCTGTTCCTGTAATAGCGGTAAACGACTCATACATGAAGTATCTTTTTGATAATAGATACGGTACCGGTCAATCGACTTGGGATGGAATAATGAGAAGCACTAATCTTACAGTTGTAGGAAAAACAGTAGTTATAGGAGGCTATGGATGGTGTGGGAAAGGCATTGCTATGCGTGCAAAGGGGCTGGGAGCAAACGTAATAGTAACTGAAGTTGATCAGATAAAAGCAATCGAAGCACTTATGGATGGTTTCAGAGTAATGCCCATGGATGAAGCTTGTTTGCTTGGAGATATCTTTGTTACAGCCACAGGAAATATTGATATTATAACCGAGAAGCATTTTTTAAAGATGAAAGATGGCGCACTTCTTGCCAATGCAGGACATTTTGACGTCGAAGTAAAAGTAGCTGATTTGAAAAAGATATCGGATTGTATCACAGAAGTCCGTCCAGGAGTAGAGGAATGTGTTCTGAAAAACGGGCGTTCGGTTTTTCTTCTTGGAAAAGGTAGACTCGTAAATCTTGTCAATGCTGACGGACATCCTATAGAAATAATGGATCAGTCTTTTGCATTGCAACTTGAAGGTGCCAATTTTATTCTGAACAATCATTCGACTATGCCTAAATATGTCTCACCAATACCTTATGATATCGATATTAAGCTTGCTTCAATAAAACTAGCATCCTTGGGCATAAAAATAGACTCTCTTTCTCAGGATCAGAAAAATTATATGCAAAGCTGGAAATGAAAAGAAATATGACTTTTGTCACTTTTTAAAATAGTTCGGATATAGTATAATCTTTCTGACACTACTGAGTAGAGCCCCTAATATATTTTCTAACGTCCCTTGTGGACGTTTTTTTATTTTTATCAATTAATGATATAATTTATTATTAAAGATCAGGGAGGTAATAACATGGAAAAGGGAATTATAGGAGTTTTAAAGTATGCACTATCAAGAGAACTTGAAGGAAGAAACTTCTATCTTCAAAAAGTATCTGATATACGGAATGAATCGGTAAAAAAACTTTTTTTAGAGCTTTCCGAAATGGAAGATGAACATGTAGAATTTATAAATAAGCTTATAGGAAACATTTCAGAGAATTCCACAGCAATATTTGATCTATCCTCTGAAGATAATTTTTTTAATTCAAGGAAAAACTCCGAATTCTCATATACTACTCCACAAGGCCACGAATCCTTTGACACTTCGGAAATTGCAATAATAAGAATGGCATATCTCATCGAAGATGATTTTATGAAGTTCTATGAAGAAGCTTCTTTCTATACGGACAATAAAGACCTGAAAAAAATACTTTTAAGTCTTGCCAAATGGGAAAAAACTCATAGGGATGCACTCTATGGTCTTTACAGGCAATCAATGCAAAATTATTGGTTTGATATGGGGTTTGAACCCTTACTATAATTTTTTACATATAATATTGCTGCAAAGTACGTCTCTCTTGGCTTAATCACTAATTTACATTTGAATAGTTTAATACTATAAACGATATTTTTTCTGGGAGAGATAATATGAATTTTTTAAAGAAAATGAATATGAGTCCTACAATGAAGTATGCGATTGCTGAAGGCGCCACATACAATGCTGCTTATATAGGAACACAGGGTTTTATATTTACCACACTTTCAATATACTTTAATGCAACACCTTTGCAGCTTTCGATAATGACTACAATGCCCCTTGCTGCTTCGATGATTCAAATTATTATTCCATATCTTTACCGCATATTCAGAAACAGAAAGGAGCTTCTTGTCATAACTGCTTTCTTTGCAAGGATAGCAACAGTTCTTATACCTATTTCAATACTATTTGATTTTACAAACTCTTATATTCTTTTTGTTGTAATGATGATTTTCAGTATTTTCAGTTCTTTTACAGGTAATGTATGGACATCCGCAATGAAGCAAATTGTGCCTGATTCTGTACGTGGTTCGTATTTTGGTCTAAGAAATTATATTACAAGTATCATCACAGTTGTTTTTACAATGGTATACTCTTATCTAATGAAAACCGACAGTACCAAACTGGGTTTGTTGATTGTAAGTACACTAATGTTCATATTCTTTATCTCATCAGTCTTCTTGCTTTCAAAACATAGTAGACCTGACACTCTAATAAAAAAAGAT
>CALMRR010000338.1 GCA_937871925.1 uncultured Petrotoga sp. | reverse complement strand
ACAACACTCAGTATAAGAAGAAAGACAGCAGCTGCTATTCCTATGAAAAGATCCATCAAAGCCTCCGCCTAAATAATTGAGATCTCCTTTAAGATATCTTCAACGGTTATTGTACCTTTGAAACTTACTTTTGAACTGTTTCCTCCTCCACGAAGTCCGTACTTTTTCTGTAAAGCAGAGAAAAACTCTTTACAATCAAAAAGAGATGTAGCTATGCTATAATCTTCTTCCTCTCCAATAACTAAAACATACTTTCCTACATCTATATATTTTCCGAGAAATCCACTAACTGCATCATTTTTAGAATATACCAACACATTGTACTTCCCGCATTTTAAAGGCTTTTCTGCCAGAGAGACGGAAAAAAGAGCAGCGTATTCTTCAGAGATCCTTTTTATAAGAGTTTTTTCATCTTTAAGTTCTTTTATCATATCTGATACTCTTTTTTCAAGTGTATTCTGTGATGTGGTTAGAAGTGATGAAAGACCTTTCAGAATAAGATTTTTATCTCTGTAGTCCTTAAAAGCCCTTTTGCCTGCTACATAGTATATTCTTGTAAGATTTCCCTTTATCTTTTCTTTATCAATGATCTTTATAAGGCCTATCTTCGAAGTATTACTGACGTGATAGCCTGCACAGGCACATATATCAAAATCTCCTATTCGGATAAGTCTTACACTTTCTTTTATCTTTTCACTTAAAGGTTTTCTCAGGTTAAAGCTTTTAGAACCTTCAATATCTGTAAGAATTTCCTCCACTTGAACAGCATCACTAACGATTTTGTTGGAAAGCTCTTCCATCTCATCTGTAAGCTCCTGTGTAATGAAAGGAACATCCAGATCCACTGTGGAATAGTTTTCATCCATACGAAAGCCCACCGTCTGTATATTATGCACATTTTCAAAGGCAGCCGAAATAATATGCTGGGCTGTATGCTGCTGACATATATCATTTTTTCTTTCAGAAGATATTGAGTATTTATGTTCACCAGGTTCTACAAATCGTTCGGTCTGGACATACTTTTCATAACAGGCTAACACAGGTATATTCTCGATCATTCCTCTATCTCCGAGCTGTCCGCCTTTACCGTCTGGATAGAATGGGGAATTTTCAATATATGAAAGAAAAATTCCGTTTTTTTCCTCGCTGTGTGTTACGATGATAGTTTCCATGAAGCCTCCTATTAAAAAAGGCTTGAAAAAATTCAAGCCTTAACATTATAAGATTACATTATAAACATCCATATAAGCGATGTCAAAATTCCATATACAGGAGAAAGCAAAAGCTCCTTATCTTTTCTTTTTTCTATCATAAGTTTGTAGCCAAGAGCAATTAAAGCGCTTAAAAAAACCCATAAATACTGGTGGGAAAGCATAAAAATAAATATTACCAGCCGTTCTGTAGCTCCTGTTGTGTCTTTCTTTTCTCTGTCGATAAGACCAAACGTCCTGAATAAGTAGCTTCCAAAACTTGTAGAAATCATCATACCGCAAAGGTAAAGTTGAAACTCCCATGATATGTAGGATTCTTTCATAAATGACGTAGAAGCAATAGATAATAATAGGAATGCTCCCAGAGAAGCAAGCTCAAGCAAAGGTGAAGACTTCTTCTTCATACGAAGCAGATCCACACCAACATGCATAAGCAAAGCCGCTACTATAAAAACTGCACCGGATGAAAGCAAAGAATCAAAAGTAAGGGCCAAGAATAATAACACTATCCATATCAGGTGTTTGTAGTACCCTTTCTTATCAATAAAAGATTTAGAATAAACATTTGAAAAAGCGTGTTCTCCTATAAAATGACCAAGGAAAAGATTTAACGAAAACATACTATCACCTGCTATTGGAATGAAATTTCGCCGTTATTGGCTTCTGAAATGTAAAGTGCTCTTTTCAGTCTTTCGAGTATCTTAATAATATCTTCGTTTGGATTGCTTACTTCAGTTATTCCAAACGCTAAGTCTATATCCGGATAGTTCCCTATTTTATTGGTTCTTCTTTTAACTCGTTCACATGCTATTTCAGCATTTCTAAGTTCTGTAAAAGGGAGGATAACTCCATACTCTCTTCTGGATATTTTCATAGCCTCATCGGATTTTCGCACCGAAAGTCTCATCATGGTCAGAAGTTCTTTTGAGACTTCATCTATGGCGACAGTAGAAAAGGAGTTTTCCAGTTTGTAAAAGTTCATTACCGATATGAGAGCGAGTGAAAAAGTCCCACCGGCTCTTTTCAGTTTTTCACATTCCTGAATTATCCTCTGCTTAAATGCGCCACGGCTTCCCCGTGCCATAACAAAGTAAGTTGCATTCTGTATTTTGAGTTCTACCAACTCCTGAGGGTAATCCTCAAGGATAAAATCAATCAACTCGTTCTTGATTATATTTTTATAGTCTATATTGGATATTGAATTAGTTATAAGAAGGTGTGGAAAAGAAAATTTCAGAGGTTCACGGACTATGGCAAAGTCGGAATTAAAAATATCTTCAGTTTCAATCTCAATTTCATTTTTAACCAAAAGAGAGTCAATCTTTTCTTTAAGTTCAGAGTTTTCCAAATTAATATAAACAGAGTATATACTGCTCATCAAATCCCCTTCCACAAGTAATGTGATCAAACCATTACTATTATATCATAGATGTTGTAAGGTATATAAGACTTGTTAAGATTCTTTTACAGTTATTAAAGCCAGTAAGAGGACGATACTTTCTGCAGTCTGGAAAGATCACCCTTTCCCCTTCCTACTTTTGCACATGGACGTGAATCCACTTCCACGATATCCGCAGTAAAGTCAACCTTTTCTCTTAGCAGTTTAGCCCCTACACCATAGACATCAACCGGAACATTGAGAGTTTCAAAAAGATTAATTTTTTCTTCGTCAAATCCACCTGTGACAACGATCTTAAGATTGTTAAGATTTCTGTTGTCAAATTCTTTTCGTGCAGTCCATACAAGTTCAGGATTTACTCCCAGTGAAGACCTGTCTTTGGGTATTACCGAACGGTCTCTTAATGTTCCGGAGGTATCAAATCTTACCCCCCATATTTTATTTTTGCCGGGACCGATTATTGAATCAGCTTCTTCTCTTGTCCAATTAAACTTTTCTGATCTTACGTATCTGTAAAAATCCTCGACTACTTTAAAAGTTGTGCCTATAACGTCATTATCCCAGTCTACCAGTACCATTCTGTTCACAGATCCATCGATATACTTGTCAAAAGCAATAGCGGCTTCAGAAGTACTACCGTTATAGCAGGCTATAAGTGCGTGAGGAATTGTTCCTGCAGATTCTGCTCCCCAGTA
>CALMRR010000337.1 GCA_937871925.1 uncultured Petrotoga sp. | reverse complement strand
AACTTCATCCTGCTGCTGCTGTCTGGATATGTCGGCCTGACCATCACCATCCTGGTTAAGATACCATCCAAACTGGTTATGGTTGCCTCCCTGTATACAGTAATACTCTGTCTGCGGAGGAAGAAGCCTCTTGGTACTTTCGATCTTCTGAACAGTTGCTAATCCGTCATTGGAAGCATATATAGACAAAACATTATGATTATCGGAAGAAAGATCGTCTCCCTGAGCCGGATACGCTGCCAGAAGTATCAGACCGGCAATATCCTCCATACTGTTTTTGACAAAGCTGCATGCCATTGCTCCGCCCAATGAATGCCCGGATATATACCAATCTTTTATATGCGGATATCTTTTTATAACCTGTCCTGCAGACATAGGTGAAAAAACAGCCAGATTAAAAGGCATCGGAACAATCACTGAGAAAATTCCTTTTTCTGCAAGTTCAAACATTAAGGGCGCATAGGCTTTAGGATCAACCCTCCCGCCTGGGTAAAATATTATTCCTTTTGTACTCTGATTACTAACCCCGGAAAAAGTAATATACTCTCCTTCTTCAACACTAACCTCCTCAGTGCTTTGCATACAGTCTAAAGCTTGCTGCATAGGCATTGCCGGAGTGTTTACCCATCCCACAAACCATCCCGCAGCTCCAAGAGCGACAAGAAAAGTTGTCAATGCCAGTATTTTCAAGATATCCAAAAAAAATCACCTCCTGCTTGAAAGGAATGAACTCAGAGTATCAACTATGAAGTTTACATCCTCTCTGCTCACCCAATAATTAGTCACAAATCTGTACACACCATTTTCAGGCGGATTTATCTTTATACCCTTCATAAGAAAGTGCTCTACAACTTCAGCCGGATTAAGAGGAAGATTAATTTTAAAGAACACCATATTTATATGAACATCTTCTATATTTACAGAAACATTTTTTAAATCGGAGAGTCTTTGTGCCATAAAATAAGCATTTTCGTGATCCTTTTTTAACTCACCCCTCATGCTATCAAGAGCTACTATTCCAGCGGCTGCAAGAAATCCTGCCTGCCTGAGACCTCCTCCCATCAACTTTCTTTTCTTTTTGGCAACGGCTATAAAATCCTTTGTAGATGCAAGGATAGAACCCACCGGAGCACACAGCCCTTTAGAAAGACAGAACATCACCGAATCGGCATACTTTGTTACTTCGCAAGGAGAAACTTTTAAATACTCAGAAGCATTGAAAAGCCTTGCCCCATCAAGATGAACAGGAATAGATTTTTCATGGGCCGCTTCATATATTTCCTTCATTATTTCAAGAGGAATTACTCTCCCATTGGAGTGGGCATTTTCAAGGCATACAAGACCGGTGGACGGATAATGTATATCCTCTTTCCCGCTTCTTATTCTGCTTTTTACTTCACATGGATCAAGAACACCCTTTCTGCTCGAAACAGTTCTGAGCTGGACTCCGGCAATAACGGAGCTTGCACCGACTTCATGAACAACTATATGACAGTCCTCACCCAAAATTACTTCGTCGCCCCTGTTACAATGAGTAAAAAGAGCTAGCTGATTCCCAAAGGTACCGCTTGGTACAAATAATGCTGCCTCTTTACCTGTTAACTCTGCCGCTTTTCTTTCAAGCTCCTTAACCGTGGTATCCTCATCGTAAACATCATCTCCAACCACGGCATCAAACATAGCTTGTCTCATAGCATCGGTAGGCTGGGTTACTGTGTCGCTTCTAATATCTATATACTTCATTATCTTCACCATCCATAAATAATATCTATATAAATTATATCTTTTTTTTATTATTATTAACCTTAATAAAAATTGATATGCAAAAAAATTTTTTGCGTGGTATAATTAAACAAAATAAATAATAGGATTCTTTATAATGTCTATACTGATCAACTTAAGTTATTTTTTTTGTTTTTTTAAATTAACATAATAAATAATTTTATTTATAAAACTTTTTTTAAAGGATGAGTATATAATGCGTAAAAATATAGTTATTTTAGTTTCCGTTATGTTAATCATATTGTTAGCATCATGTAGTAAACCAGTTCCGCTGAAGATTCTTAATCCGGTGGTTACGCCTGCTGGAGGAAGTTACGCAGTGGCTCAGAATATAACTGTTACATGCCCAACCGCTGATGTACAGATAAGATACACGCTTGACGGAACAGAACCTACTAACCTCAGTGACTTATACACCGCACCAATTAATCTTCCCTCATCCAAGACTTTAAAAGTTAAAGCTTTTAAGTCCGGATAGACAGACAGCGATACGGTTACACATACTTATTACCTTCCGTTACAGCTGACTCTTAGCAAATGTTGGGGTGGAACTGGTAGTGACGCTTTATATGACATAGCCAAGACATCTGACAGCGGATCTATTGCTGTCGGTACAACACTATCTACCGATGGAGATATTTCAGATAGTCATGGCAATAACGATGGTTGGGTAATCAAAACTGATGCTTCTGGTAATAAACTATGGTCAAAATGTTTTGGTGGAACAGACTTTGATTATTTATACAGTATAGTACAGTCATCAGACGGCGGGTATATCGCTGTCGGTAGGACAACATCTAATAACGGAGATATCTCAGACAATCATGGTGTTTCTGATGGATGGTTGATGAAGGTTGATGTAACAGGCAATAAAGTGTGGTCGAAAGTTTTTGGTGGAAGTAAAGCTGACGATTTAAAAGATATAATACAGACATCGGACGGCGGATATATTGCTGTCGGTAAAGCAATATCTACCGATGGAGATATTTTAGGTAATCTCGGCAATAGTGATGGTTGGATAATAAAGTTCAACTCAGCAGGCGATAAAGTATGGTCGAAAGTTTTTGGCGGAAGTGACTATGATTATTTATACAGTATAGTACAGTCATCAGACGGCGGGTATATCGCTGTTGGAGATACAAAATCAAATAACGGAGATATATCCGCAAATCACGGAGATCGGGACGGATGGATTATTAAGACTGACGCTGACGGCATTAAACTTTGGTCAAAAGTTTTTGGTGGAAGCGGTAGTGATATCTTGTTTGATATAGCATGGATATCGGATTTTGTTTATATTACAGCCGGACAGACTCAATCAACTGACGGAGATATTTCAGACCATAAAGGCAGTAGCGATGGATGGATATCAAAATTTCAATAATATATAGATAAAAAAATCTGACAGAAGATATCTTCTGTCAGATTTTTTTATAATGACATCTTTAACAAAAAAATTATTGGTCTTATTTATGATTGATTTATTAAATAAATATTTTATTCATGGTATAATTAAGTAAAAATAGTAATAAGGAGTTGACTTAATGGTAAAAATCGGTATCTACAGCCAAAAAGAGGAAGAAAAAACCGCTTTTCTGTTAAGTACCTATAATTATTTTGTGCAGAAGGCAAAGGGTGAAAAAATAACTGTCGGTACTTCAAATATCAATACTGAAAAGACTTTAAGAACTCTTATGGATCAGTTTTTTTCGGCCAAAACCATCCCCGGTGCAGGAAAAGAGCAGAATCTGGATTTTTTCTTTGATTACAACGGTTTTAACTCTTACTATAGAGTCTTAAGTTATCCTTACGCTGTTTGGGACGAAAACTCGGATTTGTCAAAAAAAGTTATTCGTTCCTCGGACGGAATTATTTTCATGATTAATGCCCAGTCCTTCAACGATAAATCGTACGAGCTTTCAGTACTCAAAACACTTCAGGTTATCTTTAACAGAAACAAGAACAGTTTCAATCTTCCTTTATGTATTCTTGTTTCAGATCTGGAGATATCCTTGGAGTACTTTTTAAAAGAGTACTTCCCTGCTGTCAGGGAGTATCTTGACAAGTACGGCATAAACTATGAAGTACTCAGTTATAACTCAGTTTTGATGGAAGCACAAGATCCTGAGCTAAATGAAAGTCAGAAGATTGAGGAAGTCTACTTATGGCTTATCAGAAAGATTTTTTTGCTTGAAAATTATACAACATCCAACGAAGACAAACTCAAATCAGTCGCTGTTTCAACCGGAAAGAATTCGGGTAATATACTTAAGACAATCATAACAGTAGTTGCTGTAATAACGATTCTGGTCTCTTTGTTCTTTCTTGTGAAGGATTTATCCATAAACCGTGCAAGAATGGCAGAGAACTCCTATCTTAATCTTTTTAACGATTATCTTAGGAGTACCGAGTCAAAAAATATCGATTCAAATCATTGGTCTAATCTTGAAGAAAAAAGCATGAGCTTTAAAAATAAGACTCTTTCGAAGATAAGCAAAAACGAGTCCCTAAAAGAAAAAACAGACTCCCTAATAACAGATATACGAACCACACGTATCTTTTTAAGTACCTTCTATGATATTAAAGAAGAGTTCCAGAACATGTATACCCGAAGGGAAGAAGATCCCATAAAATGGGAGGCTCTGAGAAAAAAAGTCGACTCTTTCAAGGATGCTTACGAAAAAACCCATATTGCCCGGTTCGGTTTTGCTGAAGATTTTGCAAAGATCTATGAAAGAACGGTTCTTATTACTTCTATAATAAAAATGAGGAGTGATTACGCACTTATATATAACGACCTTATGGAGGGTAATGTTTTTCAGGCAGAACAAAAGCTTCAGCTCTATGTCAAAAATTATCCCCCTGCGCTTACCTCTGAAGACGTTTCGAAAGTTACTAACTATATCTCTTTTTTATCAAAAAAAAGCTTTATCCTCACAGCTTTGAATTTTGATTTATTAGACTCCATTAAAGAAGAACTTTCAGTCCAGCTCACATCTGCAAGAGGAACCAAGACCTATGCCTATGGCATGACACAGTCAATAGAGGAACATTGTGCAGATTATTTAAAAATAAAGCTAATAAAAAAAGACGATACTCTTATGAGCGCAAGCATAAGCTTTGAGGATGTAAAAAAAGGATTAGAAAAATCCTTTTCCCAACCTCTGCAACAGAAAAATCTGAAAATCGATACGGCTGTTTTATTCGCAACCACTACGGAAAGTACTGCGGGAACGGCAACCTTTTCAATAGGCTTTGAGATAGATCTTTTCCTTAAAAAACCGGCAAATTATAAGATATTTAACTGAGGGGCTTGCATATGATTGCATTGAATCAGGTAAAACAGATGAAGAATATCCGTGATGCTAAAATCTTCAGATTTCTTGACCACGGGGACAACCTTTTACTTCCTACCCAGGCTGGTATACAAAAGTCAAAAGACCTTATAAATCTTTTTTTCAAATATATTCCCTTTGACGAGGACTGCAGGATGAACTGTGTTTTTACATTTAAAAACCAAGACATCTCTTTTATACGAGAGCTCATTACAGATGAGGTTTTTTCGTTTTTGACGGAAAATATATTTCTTCTGGATAGTGGGTTTACAGTTATTGATACAAATTCACAAAAAACTTTTCCGGAACCGGAAGTCACGCTTACGCTGAAGGAAAGAACCGAGCTTAATCATGAGTCAGACTATGAAAGTATAAAAAAGGTTCTGTTGCATATAAACGCTCCGGTATATACAGAAAGAAGAATCCGTTCAATACTTGTAAGCGGAGAGAACACTTTCAGGATAAAGCCTTACAATCTCCGATTTATAGGTGAACTTTTCAAATACGGTATATTTGAAGGTATAGAGCTGAAATGCCCGGCCTTGAATCCTGAACTGGGAAAGATAATACTTTTGAGAGAAGAAGAAAATATGGAAGGTTTTTCAGAAAGGCTGACAAAGACAGTTGGAAACAATTATTTGTTTTTTTCTTTTTCAGACGGCCAGGAGATGATGGATTTTGCAGAAAAAACTCTTAAAGATATGTACAGAGAGTTTGAACTTTTAATGCCGACAGACCGCTGCGAACTTACCGACTGTAGGTTTGTATTTCTAAATCGTCAAAACTCAAATATCAGCAAGCTTGAGTTGAAAACTTTTCTGGAAAACTTTTCAATCCCTTTTTCTAACAGATTTCTCCAACAGATACGCGATACTATGATAGATTTTGATATACAAAGCTACAACTTTGATACGGCCGATAAAATGCTGGATCTTATTATAAGCGCCCATAAAACCCTTGACCGGGTATATTATTTTATGAACAGCATAAACCCAAACTTCCCCAACACAATCTCTTATGCTCTGGAAAATGCTATGGATGTTGTTGCCGGGTTTGAAAAAAAGCATTCCTTGGTGCTCCTTATTCCATCAAAACGTCAGGAAATAAGTCAGAGAATATCTTTACTCAAAGATAAATCATCAATGAAAAAATTCAAAATTGAACATGCACTGGATATTATAAAACCCATTATAGTAGCCATGGGTGAGATAAGTGACCTTTGTATGCGGAACTCCTCTATGATAAAAAGAGATCTGAAACTTTCGGAATTGGAAAAGGAACTCTACGAACTTCTTAAAAACGAGCTTATAGAAATGACAAAACCGGCAGTGGTGTGAACTGCCGGCTTTTTATTATGCCCCTCTTAGTACTACTTCCATCTGTGAAAGCTTGGCAAGCATTTTTGATTCAACTTTATTTACGTCCTCATCGGTAAGAGTTTTTTCAAAAGACCTGTAAACTATTGTTATGGTTATGCTCATCTTATCCGGATCGATTCCTTTTCCTTTATAGATATCAAAAATATTTATACTTTCGATTATCTTTCCGCTGGACTGTATAATACCGCGTATATCTTCAAACTTTGCCTGAATGGGAGCAATAAACGAATACTCACGTTTTATGGCAGGATAGTCAAAGGTTTTTAGTTTTTTAGATATGGGTTTTTTCATTTCATACAGCATATCCATATCTATTTCAGCTATGTATACACTTGACTTTATATCGTAGAGTTTGTCAGAAATATCCTTTTCCAAAAGACCCATAAACCCTATTTTTTTATCTCCGATAAATATATCAGCACTCTGTGCTTTGCTTAATCCTGTTATTTCAGCTCTTTCATATCTGGCGCTCAGATTAAGACTTTCAAAAAGACCTTCGACTGCACCCTTTACAGTAAAGAACGATACCTCCCTCTTGTCGGTATAATCGTAGGGATTTTCGCGTCCGCATGCTACTATTGCGGCTTTGGTGGTTTCCTTTATGCCTGTATCAAAAGAACTGTTTCGTACAAATGTCTTTCCTATTTCAAAAAGCTTTATATCCTTGTTCTGATTCCTGAAGTTATATGATGCAGACTCAAGGATACCGTAAACCAGAATAGGACGCATATACTCATACTCTGCAGAAAGAGGATTAAGAATCCTGATATCCGACTTATCCATCCACATATTTTTTATGTTCATCATCGAATAAGTCATAGCTTCATGATAGCCCTCCTGTCTGAGGGTGTAAGCTGCATCATCTTTGAATGAAACAAACTCGCTTTTTGATCCCTTGAACATTTTTACTACAGGTAGTGCTGAACTTATATTATAATATCCGTATGCTCTTGCAACTTCTTCTACAAGATCTTCTTCTATTGAAAGATCCGGGCGTTTAGTCGGAACGGTTATATCCCATCCGTCGCCTTGTACCTTATATTCAAAACCATATCTTCCGAGTATGCTTTCAATCTCCTCTATAGGAATGACCTTACCGAGTCTTTCATCAACATACCACTTACGCAGGTGAATGCACTTGGGCATCTCCACAACTGGATATATGTCGGTAACACCTTCATGGACAGTACCGCAAGCTATGGTTTTTATGAGATAGGCAAGTCTTCCCATTACAAACATAGCATCATTTGGATCAACACCTCTTTCAAAACGATATGAGGCATCTGTTGAAAGCTTATGATACTTAGCAGACTTTCTGGTAATTACCGGATCGAAGTACGCAACCTCCAGCAAAATATTTCTGGTTTCGGAAGTTATACCGCTGTTCTGACAACCCATCACACCTCCGAGAGCAAGTATGCCCTTTTCACCGGTAATAAGGGTTTCAGTTCCGTTGAGTTCATACTCTTTTTCATCAAGCAAAACTGTTTTCTCACCTTTTTGTGCTTTTCTCACAACAATCTTTCTTCCTATAACGTCTAAATCAAAAGCATGTACAGGATGTCCGCTTTCGAGCATCACGTAATTGGTTATATCAACGATATTATTTATGCTTCTTATACCACAGGCGGCAAGTCTTCTGACAAGCCACAGAGGTGAGGATCCAACCTTTATGTTTCTCATCTCAAGTGCAGTATACCTTTTACATCCCTCGTAATTTATGCTTACATCAAAAGTATCTGTCCTGCTAAGCTCGTCATACTCAGGTAATTTGAAGCCTTCCGCCGCTTTTATAACTTGCAGCTCCTTAGCCGCACCGATATACGAAAGCAGATCCGGTCTGTTGGGAAATACCTCTATTTCAACAATATCATCCTTAAGCTTGAAATACTCTATGAAGTCTGTCCCCAGAGGAACTTCCTCCTTTAGCTTGTATACTCCATCAGATTTTTCTTCAAGCCCAAGCTCCGAAAGAGAACAAAACATTCCCTGAGACTCTATGCCTCTCATCTTTCTGTCTTTTATTTCCATCCCGCTAGCAAGCTTTGCACCGTTTACGGCTACAGGTATTACATCTCCTTCTTTAACAGAAAGATCAGCCGTAAGAATCTGTTTATACTCATTTCCCATGTTCACCCTGCATACGATAAGTTTATCAGCATCCGGATGCTTTTGTACCTGTTCTACCTTTCCGACAATTACATTGCACAGATCCCTGCTTACCGCCTGCACAGACTCTACGTTTGTTGTATGGAGCTTTATCTGTTTGGACAGCTCGGCCGGGCTCTTAAGAACCTTTATGTATTCTGAAATCCATTCAATTGAAAGTCTCATAAGCCACCCCTTATTCTATTACCCTTATATCGTTTCTGGTGAACTCTCTCAGATTGTTCACACCATACTTCAAAAGTGCTATTCTTTCCGCTCCCATTCCAAAAGCAAAACCCTGCCATTCATTGGGGTCTATCCCGCTGTTCCTAAGAACATTAGGATGTACAAGCCCGGCTCCCAGTATCTCTATCCAGCCTGTATTTTTACAGACATTGCAGCCTTTTCCACCACAGTTCATACAACTTACATCCACCTCAAAACCTGGTTCTACAAAAGCAAAGTAACTTGGTCTCAGAAGCACCTGCATTCTGTCTCCGAACATAGATTTGGCAAGAATTTCAAGAAACATCTTAAGGTGAGCTACCGAAACCTGTCTGTCTATATAAAGACCCTCAACCTGATTAAACATAGCCGCATGAGTCGCATCTATCTCGTCTTTCCTGTAGACCCTGCCGGGAGATATTATAGCCAAAGGCGGCTTACTTTTGAGCATGGTTCTTACCTGTACGGGTGACGTATGAGTCCTGAGAATAAGATTATTTTCGGATTCTATATAAAATGTATCCTGCATATCTCTTGCAGGATGCCATGGAGCTATATTCAACGCATCAAAGTTATACCATGGAATCTCTATTTCCGGACCTTCGACTATGGTACAACCCATATTTATAAAAACTTCCGATATCTCTCTTATGGCTTTCATTACAAGGTGCTCACTACCTACAGCTCTACGGGCACCTGGAAGTGACACGTCAACCCAGTTTTTTGTTTCCAGAGATTTTTTCTCCAGTTCCCTGACCTGCTCTTCCTTTGTTTCAAGAAGTGCTTCTATATCGTTTTTAAGCT
>CALMRR010000336.1 GCA_937871925.1 uncultured Petrotoga sp. | reverse complement strand
CCCATTGAAGCTGCCTTTTCTGTAAGTTCTGCATGCGTGAAAGTCTGTGTACACAGGTCGACAATAGTTATTTCGGGATCTTTTAAAATATTCTCAAGAGTCTGTATTTCAGCATTAAGCATCTGCGCACATACTTCCGCCTTCTTATGATCCAGGTCGGAAACGTACTTCACGCATATATCAAGGTCTTTCATATTCTGATAAGCTTTTGAATGTGTTTTACCCATCATGCCGCAGCCTATTATGGCTATTTTCTGCATACTTCTCCTCCTAATTTGATAAAGTCTGTTTCTTTAAGATCAAGCGCTTTTACCACATAATCAAAGTACTCTCTGTGCTTTTTCAATTGTTCAAGCGAATGGGTGTCCGAGCCGAAAGAGAACTTTACATTGTTCTTTTTCATGATAGAAAGAACCTCAATTCTTGGAGATTTCGAACCTCCGTGTATTTCAACGGCTATATTTCTTTCTTTCATTATTTTTGAAATTTTCTCATACCATTCAAGCGTAAAGTACTTTTTTGCAAAAAGCTTTTCAGTACTTCTGCGTTCGTCAAAAGAAGCTTCTTCGTGCATAAAAGGTGTGACTGGCATGTAACCTTCTATATGGCCTATTATATCAAACCTGAAGTTTTTGAGTCCATACTCGACTACATTCATATAGTACTCCCAGTACTCTCTTTCTGTCATGACTCCCTTTTCTGGCATCTGATGAAAACTTGCTATTGTATAGCTGACATCCGGAAGATTATCAGACGGAAGAAACTCTTTCTCCTTCATCCCTACTTCGGCTCCTAAAACAGCCGTGATTCCGCAATCAAAACATTTATCCCTGAAAGCTGCAAAAGCTTTTTCGTACGCACTTTTCGATACCTTCACGCTTTGCGGAAGGTTTTTTTCAAAGTGATCGGTTATTCCAATTATTTTTATGTCAGTCTTTTTCAATTCCTCCAAAAGCTCGTCAAATCCGTAATTTGCATCGGAGAACTTAGTGTGGGTATGGTAGTCAAACAGTATCAACTTTATCTATCTCCTTTTACTGCATTATTTTGCAGTACCATCAAATTTAATATTGGAACTTATTCCAAGATATTTAAGAACTGTCGGAACTATGTCAACCAGTTCTGAGCTTTCAATCTGTTTTTTGCAGACCATGGGGCCAAAGTAGTTTATTATGGCAGGTTTTTCGTGTACAGTACCGTGATATCCAAACTTTGCAAACGGGATAAGAAGCAGTTTGGACGTGCTGTATCCTTTTACCAGACTATAGCAGATATCTCCGTAAAGCTCGTTTCCCAAATCTTTCATCTGCTTTTTATCGTATACAACCTCTACTTCTTTATCGGCACGAAGATCTTTAAGGATATCTTCCCCGGCATTTCTGGCTTTATCAGTCATTAAGAATATGGGAACCATAGGAAAGTTAAGAAGAGCACAGTCAATACTCTGGCTGATCTTATCACCGGGTTGGTAAAATTCATACTTCAAAGAGTATCTTTCAAGAATTTTTTCTATGGAAAAATTAGAATGTTTATCGGCTCTGCTCATGGAATGGTCGGACGAAACCACAGTCAGAAACTCTCCCCATTCTTTTTTCAAAAATTCATAAAGCTCTTTCATATTCCTATCTATCTCTTCGGCTGCCTTAACGTTGGCATCGGAAAGAGGGCCGTGGGAATGTCCGGTGTTATCAACTGATTGGTATATTGTAAAAACTGCATCGTACTTTTCTGTTTCAAAAGCTTTAATTATAGCTTGCGTAAGAACCTGAGGATCTTCTCCCCCCGGCTCAATGTATCTGCTGCATCTCTTCTTCCCATCGTAGTCGGCAAGCATAAAATGCTGAGCAGATAAAGTTTTGTATCCTTGACTCATAAGTATCTCCGAAATAGTTGTGCTTTTTAGGTTTCGGAGTGTACCCTCAGCCTCTTTTTTTTCAAAGAAAAGCTTGTAGTTGGCCGGAATACCGTGATTCTGTGGATACATACCCGTAAGTATGGTGCTCATCATAGGCGTTGTAAGCGTAGGAAAACAAGACGTCGCATTTTTTACGCTTGCTCCCTGACTTATCATCTGTTTAAGAAAAGGCATATCTGCTTTCTGAACCAGATCAGGTCCCAGGGCATCTATCGTTACAAACAATAACGGTACTTTCATTATTTTCATCCCTTTATATCTCAATATCAGCAACAAGCGGATAATGATCGGAAGCATCGGATATAAAGTTTTGGCAGTTTTTAATTTTAATATCGTTGCTCAAAAATATGTAGTCTATCTGTTCCGTGCTTTTCGAAAACGTCTGTATACTTTTATTGAGTAGTTTATGGTTCGATGAGTAAAAATTATTCTTGTAAATCCTATTGTCGTATTTTTGAAGTACTTCCCATTTTTCGTTCATATCACCGGCCAGAATCGAAAGTCCTCCGTTTGATGATATCTGTTCAAATATATTATCAAGCTGCTTGCCACGTTCAGTTTTGATATC
>CALMRR010000335.1 GCA_937871925.1 uncultured Petrotoga sp. | reverse complement strand
TATTTAAAACCTATATAATTATCCTCATACTCTATGGTTCTTTCTTTGGAATCGGCAGTATATACGGTATCTGGATAGTAGGTATATCCGTATTTTGTATCAACAGCCGCTCCTCCGGAAGGTTCAAAAGTGTATTTGGTCGAACCGGCATGATAAAAACCTATTCTTCCTATAACTGTCTGTTTATTTCCACCCAAAGACCAGGCTACCTTGTCCGGATTCTGATATCTGTCTGGAAACATGAAGCGGTTGACATTAAGGTCGTCTACAAGAATCTGCCAGTAATAATAAGAAAGGCTGTCTCTGTAATCCATAAAAAAACCCAGTATGGAGTTTTCGTCACCTGTTACGCTCCATGGCTTTCCTTGGGAGGTATTTACGTACTGTGTGAAAAATCCGGGAATTGGACTTAAAAAATGCTCCTCATCAAAACTTCTTCCCACATATACTGTTGAGTCCTGAAATCCAAAACGTATATTGCTGAACTTTAGTCCATAAGTCTTATAATTAGCCCCCCTGTCAGGATAGCCGCAGCTTGAACGGACGTTCAGACGTATCCATCTTGAATTGTAGAAAAAAACAGTATCTTCAAACCGTATATCGCCGATAACGGCCGGCAGATAGTTTGAAGAAATGAAAAGCGAGTAAGGTGAATCAACCTCGTCCTTATGGTTTAATCTTCCGAATGAGAATGAAAGGTTATCCGGAGTGAATATGAGCCCTCCCTTGTCAAGAAAAAAGTAGTAACCCTTGTAGTAATCTCCCATAGAAGACTGGTACTTTCCATCATTGTTTGCATAAATGGCTGCTGTAAATTCAAAGTCGTTATATGAATGATCCAGACCTACTCTTATTTTGTTTGGAAAGATAGAATCATAAAAATTTTGCGTAAACTGAAAATCAGCTTCGAAAGAAAATGTAGAAATTCCTGCAAGCAGAACAATACAAAAAACTAAAAATCTTCTCATCTTTTTTCCTCCATGTTCAACTGTTTGATAAGTTCATTGCGAAATCTTTCTTCTTTTTCGCTGTTCCAGAAAAAATCATCCCTATATACGGCAATATGATTTAAAATACGTTCATACTCTCTTTTTTGTGAGCTTCTCATAAAAACATTAATGCTTTGGCTGACATTGTGAATATCAATCACATGTCCTACCCCGTACTTATTTACTTCGGATGCCATGCTCTTAAACCTTTTGTCTACCATTACAGGTGTTCCAGCGCAGATGCTGTCAAAGAACTTATTGGGCATAGAATGGGCATACTCTATCATCGTAGGGTCAAAATCGTATGCAATTAGTGAAAACATGCTTTCAGAAAGTTTTTCCATCATCTGCTGATAAGCAAGAAAACCCAAAGACTCAAAACCTGCTATATGAGTGCCTATTATTTTCACTGAAAAACCATTTTCCGAAAGTGCTTTGAGCAAAGGAAGAACAGTTTTGATGCTCCTGCTGGTACCCCCAACAAAACATATGCTTTTTTCTTTTTTTCGTGCATCCTTTGAAGGAATATAGTAAGAAGCATAGTTCGGGAGATAGTATATCTTTTGTTCATATAGGTTTTTGCTGTAGATATGCTGGGAAATTCCTTTGGAAACACTTATGACCATATCAGAAAGCTTTAGCTGTTTTTTAAAAATCAGCTTTTCATAAAGATACTCTTTTATTTTCGAAAGTGGTTTTTTTAGATAAGAAAGATAATCCTGCGGATAGTACTCATGCATGTCAAAAACAACTTTTTTCCCACGTTTCTTTGCGATCCGAAAGAGTTTCAGAGGATAAAAAATGCTTATTCCGTGTATATAAAGTATGTCATACTCCCCGGTAGCTACCTCTTCAAGTATCTTCCGGTCAAACTTTCGGAGAAGAAAAAAGCTGTCTGTTTTTCTTGATAAAATATTTTTTTTATCGCTTCTTTGAAGATACACTGCCATATTCTGTCCGTCATTGATGGGGACATCGTTTTTTTGCAGATATTGCAGCTTTACTTCAAACTTTTTTTCAAGAGCTTTTACAGACCGTTCAACCCTCTTATCGTTTTTTGGGTGCATGTATCCTATCATAAAAATTTTCTTCATAAAATTAAAGCCCCATTACCTTTTCCCACACTGCAACACTCATCAGATCCCATCTTGGTTCAACTGATTTTTTAAGTTTAAGATCTCTGAGAATGCGTGAGTTATTTATATAGTCAGTATAAACTTTTTGAAATTTTTCTTCTTTGAGCCATAACTCCTGCGGAGCAGGAAATCCGAGCTTGCTTTTACGCCATGCAATTTCTTTATTAGTGAAAGATTCAATAGCTTTTCGTTCAACCAGCTTGCTCCATCCCTGTGCAACCTTAACCCCTTGCTCAAGAGAAAAACAATAGTCTACAAGTCTGTAATCGAGCCATGGCATCCTAGACTCCACAGAAAAAGCCATTGAGTTGCGGTCTGCATACCGAAGGAGTACAGAAAGATTTTCCTCTACAAGCAGCTTAAGCTGCTTGTTAACGTTTTTGTTTTCCAGCCTGTGGGTTTTTACATTAGGTACTTCATAAGAAGCTTCAAAGACCTTTGCACTTAAAGCAAGACTATGCTTTAAGAGTGTCTTTGGAGATATTCTGAACTTTGAAAGACTGTTTTTCAAAAGCATTTTTTTTGACAAACCAAAGTTGGAATAAAAACCGTTGAGATCTTTAATAAAAAGAGGAAGATTAAAGTTTGCAAGATCACTTGCCAGTTTTACATAAAAAATATCGTTATAACCGCCTACTGTTTCATCTGGTCCCTGACCGTCAAGGGTTACGGTTACACCGTTTTTCCGGGCCTGTTCCATCACGCACCAGCTTGAAAAAATACTCATGGTCTTGAAGGGTTCATCCTGATGCCATGCAAGCTTTTGTATGTCTGAAATCAATTTTTCCACTGTAGGCTCGGTTTCAACAAGTACCGCACCAGTATCCTTTGCTCCCAGTTCAATCCATTTACTTTCATCAAATGGTGCGTACTTCTTGTCAGACTTAAAAACACTTGAAAAAAGAAATTGATTTTTTCCTATGCTTGATATACTTTCCTTTTTAAGAATATCGTTTATGGCATATACTATAGCCGATGAATCAACTCCTCCGCTGAAACATGTGCCTATCCTAACATCGCTCCTCAAACGTATCCTCACACTGTCCAAAAAGATACTTCCCAGATCATGGGCACATTCCTCCAGAGATTTACTAGCCATATTCTGAGGCGGGGTGATTTCATAGTACTTACTCTGGGAGATCCTCATGGTTTTCAAGTCAAGTATCAAGTTATATCCAGGGATAAGTCTCATGATTCCTTCAAAAAAAGTGTCTTGTGTATGTTCCCAGTTTTCCCAGACGATAAACCGCTTAACTTTTTGAATATCAAATTTTTTAGATACGGTTTCAAAGCAAAACAAACCTTTTATCTCCGAAGCAAAGATGAAGCTTTTGCTGTCGTAGAAATAATAAAAAGGCTTAACTCCAAACCTGTCTCTGGAACAGAACAGCTTCTCTTTTTTAGGATCATAAAGCACAAAGCTCCACATTCCGTTGAAATGACGGACACAATCATATCCCCATTTTTGATAAGCTTTTATTATTACTTCAGTGTCAGAGTCAGAGATAAACTTAAAACCATCCTCTGAAAGTTCTTTTTTAAGTTCTATGTAGTTATATATCTCTCCGTTGAATACTATGACAGTACCATCGCAGCTCATAGGCTGATAACCAAGAGGAGAGAGCTCAAGTATGCTTAACCTTCTGTGCCCTAAGAAAAGGGCATCCTCTCTAAAAGCCGGATCAAGATTTTCAAGCATAAAATAATTGATACTGGAAGTACTGGTATCGTCCAGAGCATAAGAGCTCTGTTTATATGAAGTTTTTAAGAAAATTCCTGAATCATCCGGTCCTCTATGTTTTAAAGTATCCGAGCACTTCTTTATTTCTGAAGCTGAAACATTCGAAAAACCTCCGAAAATTCCACACATGATAACCTCCGCAAAGCATGGATTCTTTAATAATTATAACAGATAATAAACTTCAAAACAAAGAAGTTCCGACCAACTGCGATAATTAAGGTATATATCTTTCTATATATAAAATTTATGATGAGCTTGGGGGAGAATATACGGTTGAACTTAAGAACTGGGTATGTTCGACATACAATGCCAACTCAGAAGCAGATTATCCTGCATCGGCAACATATGATCTTCCTGTAGAGATAAAGGACAGTACCGAGGTATCAAAAACTGTCAATGCCAGAAAGCTTGCAAAAGATATTATCTTCAGTACAAATACATATAACAGTGACTAGATAAAAATATTCTAGGACTTACAAACGAAATATCCGATTCATTCGGTGCAACGCATACAGTAACTCTGACGTGGGGTGTTTTATCATATGACTAGACAAAGACCTGAGACATATCAGAATGCTTTTACAGGTTGGAATGTTACAGATATCTGGGCAGTAGATTCGTCCAAAAATAACGTATATCTATATCTTAAATAAAGAATCTCCTCCCTTTTATGGAGGAGATTTTTTCTATACATGACTGGAAAAATTTTAGCTTATAGCCTTGATTCTTTCTTTTGCTTTTTCAATCAGACTGTCCGAAGGCTCGGCGTAATCAATTACGTAGTTATAGTATTCAATAGCTTTTTCGTAATCTTCATACTTTTCGTATACAAGACCGAGATTGTAGCATGCCGGAGTGTACATATAGTTTATATCCAGTGCTGATAAAAAGTACTCTTCAGCCTCTGCATAGTTTTTTTGGGCATAGTAACAGTATCCTATCTGGTTAAATGCTTCATAATCTTTTGGATTTAGTTCTATGGTTCTTATGAAATCAGAAACTGCTTCGTCGTATCTTTGGTTGTACAGGTATACTTTTGCCCTGTTAAAGTAGTAGTTTGGATTTTCTTCAAGTTCAATAGCCTTGGTATAATACTCTATTGCATCATCATCCATAAAACTGTAGAAACTGGCATTTCCCATTTCATTGTAAGCAATCGAATAAAGAGGATTTATTTTAAGAGCTTCTTTCTGTAATGAAATTGATTTTTCGTACTCTCCCAGAGCCGTGTAGCATAGACCTTTATAGCTTATAGCTTCATAATCCTGAGGATTAAAGGAAATTACTTTATCGAAATCGTCCACTGCCTCATAGTATCTTTCAAGAGCATAATAGGTCAAAGCCCTGTTATAGAATATGTAGTCCTTGTCCTGAGTAAGGTCTATTGCAGCATCGTAGTCACCTAAAGCAGTTACGTAATCCGTCGAATCGTAGCTTACTATACCGCGTTCATTGTAAGCATCATAGTCCTGACTGAAAAAGTTGATATGAGTGCTGTAATCATACCATGCTTCATTAAGGTCTCCGATTTTGTAGTAAAGTCTTGCCCGTCTGAGATAAAGATCTGAGTAAGCATTTTTCGGGGTATGATCGGTAAGTATTTTTTCTGCTTTAATATAGTAATTGATGGCATCTTCGTACTTTTGGATACCTTCAAGCTCTCTTGCTTTATCATAATACTTCTGAACTTCCTTTTCATCGTAATCCTGACTTTTCTGAGGAGCAGTTACAGATTGCTCGACAGGTTTTTCAGTATTTTTTACAAAAGGATCTTGTGTCTGAATCGCTTTATCAACTGTGGCTATATTCTTTGAAACCTGTGCAGGTAAATCGCTTTTAGATTGATTTTTAGTAGGAGCGCTGCATGACACAAATAGAAATGCCGATGCCAATAAAAGCAATATTCCATAAAATCTTGGCTTCACGTTGCTTCACCTCCATATCTTTTTATATTAATATTATAACATAGCTTTAAAGCTTTTATGTCCATATATTTGATTTTATCAACAATGCTCTGGTATAATTAAATAATACTAAATTCTGTTTTTGTCGGGAGGCATGTTATGTACGATTTTAAGTCAATTCAGGAAAAGTGGCAGGAGTACTATAACCAAGTTAAGCCATTTGAGGTGGATCTGAAAAATGCGAAAAAACCATTTTTAAATCTTATGATGTTTCCATACCCTTCCGCTGCCGGACTCCATATTGGAAACATGTACTCTTTCATGGGTTCAGATGTCTATGGCAGGTACATGAAGCTTAAGGGATACGATGTTTACGAGCCGATTGGTTTTGATGCTTTTGGAATCCACAGTGAAAACTATGCACTCAAGGTAGGAGAGCATCCTGCCGTACTAACGCCCAAAAGTATAGAATATTTCAGAGAGAAGCAACTTAAAAAAATAGGTGCAATCTATGACTGGAAAAGCGAAGTAAACACATCTTCTCCTGAATACTATAAATGGACTCAATGGATTTTTCTTCAGCTTTATAAAGCAGGATTGGCAGAAAAGAGAGTATCGAATGTCAATTGGTGTCCATCATGCAAGACAGTGCTTGCAGATGAGCAGGTAATTGAGAATAAGTGTGAAAGATGCTCAAGCGAAGTCGAAAAGCGTGAAATGAGCCAGTGGTTCTTTAAAATAACTAAGTATTCCGAAAAACTTTTGAATAATCTTGATAAAATAGATTGGACGGAAAACACCAAAAATATTCAGAGAAGCTGGATAGGGAAGTCTAAAGGCGCCAGTATCAAGTTCAAGCTTGAAGGTAGCGAAAAGTGTATCGAGGTTTTCACCACAAGACCTGATACGATATACGGAGTGACCTATATCGTGGTTGCACCTGAGTATAAGAACCTTGAACAGCTTATAAAGCCGGAAATTAAAAAAGAGTTTGAGATATTTGAAGAGTCTGTAAGAAAGATGGATATGGCTACAAGAACTTCAATAAAGAGAGAAAAGAACGGTATCTTTACAGGCAGCTATGCCGTTCATCCTCTAACAGGCGAAAGTATTCCTGTATGGATAGGAGACTATGTTATAGCAGATTACGGAACAGGTGCAGTTATGGCTGTTCCTGCTCATGATGAAAGAGACTGGGCATTTGCAAAAAAATACGCTCTGCCAATAAAAAAAGTAATTGAGTGTGAGGACTCACAGCTTCCATATACAGAGTATGGAGTTATGATAAACAGTGATAAGTATACGCAAACTAAAAGTCTTGATTTTATAGAAAATATAGGTTCAGTTCATCCGGATTTTGAAGCACAGACTAACTACCATCTTCATGATTGGTGCATTTCAAGGCAGAGATACTGGGGGCCGCCTATTCCGGTTGTTTACTGCGAACACTGCGGTACTGTTCCCGTAAGGGAAGAAGACCTTCCGGTCATACTTCCTCAGACCAAAGACTATATTCCTGACGGAAGCGGAAAGTCTCCTCTTGCCAAAAACGAAGAGTTTATAAATACGGTCTGTCCAAAATGCGGAAGACCGGCCAGAAGAGAGACTGATGTAAGTGACAACTTTCTTGATTCAGCATGGTATTTTCTGAGATACTGTTCTCCTAAAGATGATACAAAGCCTTTTGATGAAGAACTCGTAAAAAAATGGTATCCTGTGGGAATGTACATAGGTGGAAATGAACACGCCAACCTTCACCTTATGTACTCAAGATTTATTACTATGGCACTTCATGACCTTGGGTATCTGCCTTTCGAGGAACCTTTTTCCTCTTTCAGGGGACACGGGCTCATACTCAAAGACG
>CALMRR010000334.1 GCA_937871925.1 uncultured Petrotoga sp. | reverse complement strand
GTAACACACAACATTTTATATGACATTTTGTCACCTCAGAATTAAGGTATAATTCAACACACCTAAAGAAAATTATACCATATAGTACAATGAAAATCTAAAAATTTTACTTTAACATAATAAAAGAAGACGGTAAAAACCGTCTTCTTTATCAACCTTTTTTATCCAGAGCCAGTTTTTCTTCATTAGAAGCATATCTTCTCATTCTGGTCTCATAATTGTAAACACCCCTCTTAGACGGGTACTTTTCTGAGTATCCTTCTTCATACCAAAGCTTATCGGCATAAACCTTCCAGTCTTCTGAAAGCTTATCCAGTTCAGGTGCAAGATCCGTAATTACTCTTTCGCTTCCCGGATGCTGGGCTATGGCATTGAACTTATTCACCATAGATCTGAAAACCTTTGGATTGTCTATTATTGGACATGGTCTGAACAGATTCTGTGAATAGGGGATAGTTCTCTTATAAGCTTCAAAGAAAGGAGATTTTAAAATCTCAATTATGCTTTTTTCCCTTATGTTATCTACGGCAAACTGCTGGAAAACACATGGTTCTGCATATCCCTTAGCATTTATATGGAGATACTTCGAACCTGCTGCAAGACATCCGTGGGTTAAGAATCCGTGATTCCAGAAATCTGCAACAAAGGCAAACTTACCTGAAAGTCTTAGTTCGTCAGTTTTTCTGAACCTTTCATATCTTTGCTCGGGCGTTGGCACAAGATCCATAGATGCATCTGCTCCAACAGGCATAAACTGAAATACCCATGCATAGGCAACACCGTTTTGTGCAAGGTAGTCCCAGAACTCATCACTCATAAGAAGCTCATGGTTGACCCTTGTGGCCGTTACGGAAGCACCGAAAATCACACCGTACTTATTAAGATTATTCCATGCTTCTTTAACCTTATTGAAAACACCCTTTCCTCTTCTCCAGTCTGTCATCTCTTCAAAACCCTCTATGGAGATAGCAAGCGTAACGTTTCCAAGCTCTGAAAGCAGCTTAGCATGTTCGTCATCAATAAGCGTTCCGTTTGTATACGTCATGAAGAAGGAGTCATTAAACTCTTTGAAAACATCGTATATATATGGATAGAAGTAAGGCTCTCCACCGGTGATAATAAAGAAGTATATTCCAAGATCATTAAACTGCCTGATTATAGAGAACATCTCTTCTTTTGAAAGCTGATACTTATGTCCATAAAGAGCAGCGTAGCATCCAACACATCTGAGATTACATGCGTAGGTCGGCGATATTACCGCCAACTTTGGCAGCACGGTTTTGTATTCATGCATCTTTTCCTGTCTGACTTTTTCACCCACCGCAAATTCATTGATAATAAGATTGTTAATAACTTTTTCAACTACTTTAGGGTTAGCTTTCTGAAAAAGCTTCGACCAGCTTACATACATTGGATCATGTTCCTTGGCTCCGTCGGCCATTTTCTTGAGACCGCTCTTCACAGGTTCTTTTGCAAGCTTGGACAGCGTTGAAAAGAGACCTGCCATCTGATCAACATCGCCGGTTCTTACAACATTGGCAACCAGTTTTGCTGCCTGTTTCATCATCATTGCCTTCATAGAATCCATTAAGTTCATTTTACACCTCCATAATTACTTTGCTATTTTCAATATTATTTCTTTAAAAGTACTTTCAAACTCTTCAGGCGGCAAAGTCACCCCCACTGCCTTGTACATTGCAAGACCATCAAACATCGCCTGAAAAAGCAGTGCTTTTGACTTGGATTTAAAAAGAGACTCCCATACCTGAAGAAGACTTTTATAGTAGTCGGTAAAGATCTCCGTCAGATCCTGCATCATCTTTTGATCATGAGTAGAATTTATCAATATCTCAAAAAGTCTCATGAACTGGTCTGAAGGAAAGTCCGAAAGAATCTGGTTATACGTTTTGGCAAAGTACTTTGCTTTTTCCTCGGCTGTATCTGTACTTTTTATATCTTCATATGTCATTACCTTTTTCAAACGTTCCACAAGATTTCCAAAAGCCGATATTATAAGAGCATCCTTGTTTTTAAAGTATGTGTAAAGGCTACCTTTTGCAACTCCGCAGGATTTTGCCACATCCTCCATTGTAAAATTACTTAAGCCCTTTTCAACAATCATTTCTAGAGCTTTTTCCGACAGGTACTTTTTTTTATCTTTTTTTACCTGTTCATGGGCTTGTAAAACCATTTTATTACGCCTCCGGAATTAACGCTTATTTTATTGACTGACCGTTCAGTCAATATCATTATATGTCTT
>CALMRR010000333.1 GCA_937871925.1 uncultured Petrotoga sp. | reverse complement strand
AAGTTTTTCCCCAGGTCTGAGAACGCCGTTATCTATAAGCTCACGCATTTTTTCAACAATCTGTTGGTATATTGGAGTTCCAAGGGTTCGGTTTATATTTATTATTATCATCAGATCCATCCTCTTTTGATTTTATGATACTATTATAGAACAAAACTTTCTTTATGAAAACAGCCAGTTGATATATATTTTTACCAACCGGTTTTAACATATTGGTTACATAAAAACTTTGAGTTTATGGCATATAATTTATTGAAAAAGTATTTGAACTTATACTATTATACGAGGAGGGATCGATATTAGGCTACTTATTATACGTCATGGACAGTCTCAGGCGGATATAGAAAAACGCCACGAAGGAAGAGCCGATTTTCCGCTTACCAAGCTTGGAATTAAACAGGCAGGACTGCTTTCAAAGTGGATAGTAAAAAATTATTTACCAGACTATATTTTAAGCAGTACGCTGAAAAGAGCGGCACAGACAGCCGAGCTTATTGGAAGCGAAACGGGTGTAAAGGTAGAAAGCATGAGCGAGTTGATGGAGTTTAACAACGGTCTGCTGGCAGGACTGCTTTTTGAAGAGGCTGCCGTAAAGTATCCGCGTCCTTCAATAAAAAACCTGCACGATAAAATATATGAGCAGGAGTCTATGATAGAGTTCAGGAGCCGTGCCGAAGTAGTCCTTTCAAAAATCATGCATGAATATCCTCACGATAAAACAGTAGCTGTTATTACTCACGGGGGAATGATAAACATGCTTTTCAGGAGTTTCATTAATCTGCCGTTGGTAACGGAAGTATCTGTTAATACTTCGGATACAGGGGTTCATCTTTGGACATGGGAAGAAGGAAAAAGGCATATAATCTTTATGAACCGTACGGATCATCTTATGGAATCAGGTATATAGAAATAATAACCGGTCTGCTATGCAGACCGGTTTTGGCAAGAGATAATTATAGCTTATCTATTTCATTTTTAATAAAACCTACCAGTTCTTTTATATACTCATATGAGAAATCAAACTTAATTCCCGCGGTTCGGTATATCTCTGGAATTGGCTTGGAATATCCCAGCTTCAAGGCGTTATGATACTGTTCGATGGCTTTTTCTCCGTTTTCCTTATAATTTTTGAAAACAGCTATTGCTCCAAGCTGAGCCATTGCATACTCTATATAGTAGAAGGGAACTTCAAAGATATGAAGCTGTCTGAGCCACCTTAAAGCTTTTTCTTTTTCGTAGCCGCTGTAATTTTCTCCGTAATTGAATCTGTCCATAAGACCGGCGAAGTATGCATCTCTTTGATCGGCAGTATGATCTGTGGTGTATATCCACTGCTGGAATGCATCAACAGTCATGGCCCATGGCAGAATATTCAGAGTACTCATCAGTCCTTCTTTCTTTGCCTTTTTTATGTCTGCGCGGTCTTTATAGTATTCGTCAAGATGGTCCATGGTTATCAGTTCCATTGACATAGATGCAAGCTCAGCCACTTCAGAGGGATATCTTTTATAAACATTGTATGGAATGTGCTTGCATGAAAAACCGTGCATAGCGTGCCCCGATTCATGGAGAAGGGTTATGACGTTTGCATGTATTCCTACTGCATTCATGAATATAAAAGATCCACCGTACTCCGGAAGCTGGGTGTTATAACCTCCCGGAGCTTTTCCTTTTCGGTTTTCAAGATCCAGAAAACCTGTATTTTTCATCAATTCGAGATTTTTTCCAAACTC
>CALMRR010000332.1 GCA_937871925.1 uncultured Petrotoga sp. | reverse complement strand
TACACGGTTGGTTTTTCTGAATAGTTTGCCGTCACAAAAGAAAAATGACCGGTGTTGGTGGCAGCACCCCATTGAGCGTCGTTATTCATGCAAACCACAGATATATCTCCGGCTTGACCTTGTTTTTCTATAAGCTTTTTGTTGAAGTTTTCAACCGCTCTTTTTGCAGCATCCTGTGGTGATAAACCTGATTCCATCAAACGTACGGTTTCATAACAGATACAGCCTTTCATGATATCCTCACCAAGGCCTGTAGCGGCTGCCGAACCTATATTGCTATCTGAATAAAGACCGCAACCCGGTAAGGGGGAATCACCAATTCTTCCGGTTTTTTTCATAAAAAGACCGCTGGTTGAAGTTGCTGCTGCCATATGAGATGATGTATCAATCCCAACTGCACCTACGGTATCATGACCGTCATAAGGTTTTAGCGTATCTTTCTTTTCAAGAAGTTTTTTTTGCCATATGGCATAGGAAGATTCGGTCATCATATTTTTTTCTTCAAAACCATTTATCCTGGCATACTCCTGCGCACCTTGACCAGAAAGAAAGATGTTGAATCTTTCATCCATAAGTTTTCTGGCTATTTTTACAGGGTTCTTGAAATTAACAATTCCACTCACGGCTCCGAAAGATAAAGTAGTTCCATCCATAAAAGCTGCATCAAGTTCTATAATACCTTTTTCGTTAGGAAGAGCTCCGTATCCTACGGAAGTATAGTCCGGACAGTCCTCCACCTCAGTTATTATCTGCTGTAAAGAGTCAAAGATGGAATCTCCTTGACCAAGCATTAATTCGGCTTTTTTAATGCCATCTAAAGCCATTCTCCATGTAGCTATTACTCCCCATTTCATAAAATACCTCCCAAAGATTATTCGTTTATACTTTTAATGGCTCTACTTATAATATATTCATCTGCAATATAATGCTCAAACTCTGATAGTGAATGAGGACTTCCCATAACAACACTTTCATTTCTAAAAATCATATCGCTGTTTTTAATGGATTTTCCAGAAAGATGAACCTCGGTTGCACCGGTAGCGGTAATAACAGCTTTTACATTTTTTTCATTTATACCTGCGCCTGGCATAATAATTAGTTCGTTACCAAAAATACTTATTAGATCAGAGATCATTTTTGTTCCTTGCACAGCAGAAGGCTTCTGTCCTGATGTAAGAATCCTCTCGACACCCATATCCTTTAAGACAGCAGCACATGCAAATGGATCTTTAAGCATATCAAATGCTCTGTGAAAACTTATTTTTAATGGGGATGCAGCTTCCAAAAGAATCTGCAGCTTCTTAATGTCAACTGTACCCAGCGGAGTAAGTACGCCGCAT
>CALMRR010000331.1 GCA_937871925.1 uncultured Petrotoga sp. | reverse complement strand
CTGTTCATCTGCCTGTGAGTCAGTCATTTGCGGGTTTAAAGGAGCTTAAGGAGTTCAATCTTTCCAACAAAAATGTTTTCTATATGGTAGACTATACATTGGCCAATAAAGAAAAAACAGGGTTCGGAGCAGATGTGGCTCAGAATATATCAAAGCAGTTTATAACAAGCTGGGGATACCGTATTCTATCTCCTGAGGTTTCGGCCAATCTTTATAAAAATGAGCAAAAGAAGTTTGAGGAGCTTAACATAACGAATCTTTCTTTCAGAACAACAGGAGAGGTTCTTTACAGCGATTACGGTAAAAGACCTTTATCCAGAGGACAAGCCAAACAGATTATAAGCAGCAGCTTCAACGGAGCTTTTTATAATCCAAATGTTTATCTGTGGAAAAGCTGCAGCGCCATTTTTGATATTGATACCGACTCTTCGGGATATATTTTTGAGAAGCGTTCAGTACCGTTTTTACAGATTCTTCTTTCTGGTAAAATTCCGTGTTTTTCAAAACCGCTGAACTTTACATCCGATCTTGGCAATGAGCTTTTAAAGCTTGTCGAATTTGGAGTATATCCCTCGTTTATAATAACGCAGGAGAGTTCTTTAAAACTTTTGGAAACGCCGTCACAGTGGATAAGTTCTTCGGAATTTTCCTCATGGCAGGATACTGTACGCAGTTCTTACGACTTCGTAAATGAGGCGCTTAAAGAAGTTTACGGCTGTGGTATTATATCTCATGAGATTTTTGAAAACGGTATATCCAAGACCAGATACTCAAACGATGTCGTTATATTTGTCAATTACGGCACACAAAGCATGGAGTACGGCAGTATAGAAGTTCCGGCCAGAGGTTATCGTGTAGTTAAGGATGGTGAGATATGAAGCTGACTGCTAGGAACAGCGCAAAAGGCTATTTTTTTATTTCAGGATGGATCATAGGCTTTCTTATATTTACGCTTATTCCCATAATAAGAACCTTCTGGTTCAGTTTTAACAGAGTGAGGTTTACTGCCGATGGTATAAAAGAGTCTTTCATAGGGCTTTTAAACTATAAGAATGCTTTCCTTATGGATGTCGCCTTTACCGATGGCCTTATAAACTATGCAGGGCAGATGGCTGTGTTTATACCGGTTATAATCACTTTTTCCCTTATTGCCGCCATTTTGCTTACAAAAGATATAAAGGGAAAGGGATTTTTCAGAACCATATTTTTTCTTCCCGTTATAATAACCAGCGGTCCTGTGATGAAACAACTTATAGAGCAAAACGCTACGTCACTTCCTGGAATTTCCGAGTACTTTTCGGTTCAGGAGCTTGCAAATGAGTTTGGATTACTTGGAAATCTTCTGGGAACGGTTCTTTCATCCTTTATACTGATTTTATGGTTCTGTGGAGTTCAGATTCTTATATTCATAGCCGCTATACAGAAGCTTGACCAAAGCATGTATGAGGCGGCTTCAATAGACGGAGCATCAGGATGGCAGAGTTTTTGGAAGCTTACCCTCCCTGCTCTGATGCCTGTGGTGGGGGTGAATGTTTTGTATACGCTTGTAACTCTTTCGGGTTTTTCGCTTAATACGATTGTTCAGAAGATATCAACAGACATGTACGATATAAACCGTGGCATAGGTTATGCAACTGCCCTTTCTGTTATATATTTTGGAGTTATACTCATCATCCTGGCCGTATTTATGCTTTTTATAAACGGTCGGCAAAAAAAAGCCGAAAGATAGGCGATGATATGAAAAAGAAGAGACTAAAAACAATACTTTCAAAGTTTGCGATCTACTTTTTACTTGTGCTGATAGGATTTGTTTTTCTT
>CALMRR010000330.1 GCA_937871925.1 uncultured Petrotoga sp. | reverse complement strand
AGAGATGGGGTTGTCCGAAAAAAAACTAAAATTAAAGATAACATAATAAAGTCTTGCTCCTATAACTCCCAAAATTATACCTATGAAAACCGCATTTAAAAGATCATCCTCAGATACCTTTTCTTTAAAGGCCTGGTGTCTACCTATAAAATAGCATAAAAGTATGGAAGAGCTTATTAGAAGCCCGTACCATCTGACTATGAGAGGTCCTATACTGAATATTTCAGGACTGTAAACGACCTCTCCCGAAAAAGCTTTGGGAAGAAAAAGAAATGATACCAATGCAAAAAGAGAAATTGTGATAATGAGAACCCAAGTAAAAGTCCTGTCCTTAAACAAAGTTTTCCTCCTTGATTTTTTAAAAAAATTTGGTATAATATACATGTTGTAAGTATCATGCGGGCGTAGCTCAGCGGTAGAGCATCAGCTTCCCAAGCTGAGGGTCGCGGGTTCAAGCCCCGTTGCCCGCTCCAGGACAGTCTCTTAAATGAGACTGTTTTTATTTGCTTAATTCGCTTTCGTTGACTTGATAGAATAGGTTTGTTAGTACCTTCTCAAGTTGAATTTTTGAATAGATTTTTGAGCCGTTTTTCGAATTTTCAGATTCTATACGTTCTATTATCTCAGAAATATCGTTGGTATTCTGAGCTTCAACGAATATCATTTTCTCCTGTCCCTTCATTATATCTTTAAATCTTGTTTTCAAGGAAGAACCTGCATCAAGTATATCTACATCCTTATTGGGATTTACAGGCTGAATATTCTCGCTCTCTGGATATGATTGTTTCTCGTCCTGTTCAGTTAAATCAGAGTTTACAGAAGTGTAGGAATTTTGAGTCTCTTGGCTATCATCGGCAGAAGCATAAGCTTCGTATGAAGGAGAATTGGGAATGCTATCATTAATAGGGATTTCCGTGGTTATTTCCTGAGAAGATTCTGAAATATTCTGGTTTTCCATACTGTTGAGAAGCTTTTCAATACTGTCAAGATCGGCTGTTTTTAGAGAATCATTTATTATACTCTGTAGGTTATCGATATCTGCTGTCTGGTCGCTTGTTTTAAGATTTTCATGTTCTGTAGAGACCAGTTCGGGGATCTCAGGGATTTCAGGAGCAGAGGAACTTTCGTATTCATTTTCTATATCTCCGATGAGCATTCTCAGTGCATTTGATTTTTTCCATATATTTTCTATATTATCAAGTTTTAGGTTGACAACTTCTTCTATAGGTACCGAAGCAACTTCTTCAAGTGCTGGTATTTCCTGAATTTCCGCTTTAGGTTTATCAGAAAAGGATAGTCCGTGTTTTCTGAAATAAATGAATATTGGAAAAGCAGATGCAGCAGATATAACAAATATTATAAAAGTTATAAGGAAAAAAGTAAGAAGAGGAAAACTACTTTTTTCTTCAGAAGCATCTAATTCCTCCTGTGTAGATGGAACAGTTGCCTGTTTGAAATGAAATTCGGAAGAAATTCCATTATTTTTGATGCTTTCAAGAGCCTGGGCTGCAAGAGGATTTTCAGAAAACATCGGCAGATATTCTAATGCGATTGCGTAATCTTTATTCTGAAATGCTGAAAGACCCAAGTAAAGTTTTATATTGGCATCGTAATTCTCCAATTGTGGCGAGACCTGTATTGATTTATACAAAAGATTTTGGGATAGTTTGTAATCGCCTATCCTATAAGCTTTCATACCTGAAAGATAGTATGAATATGCCTGGTCAAACTCCACACAAAATACCGATGCACACATCATGAGGATAAAGATCCCCACCAAAACTACTCTTTTAAGGTTGAAGTCCATAGAATTTTACCTTCCTGAGAATTATAAATTCCATACAACATACCGGATGGTGTGAGGCAGATATCAAAAATATCTTTTTCCATTCTGTTATAAACTCCCGGAAATACTCTGCTTTGAATATCAATATATGTAGTAATATCGCCGCCGAAAACATACAGTTTTCTATTTAAATAGTTGGAGAGTTTTAATCTTCCTATGTCTGAACTTCCTATAAGCTGTTGTTTATTGTTTTGAGGATCGTACATAAACAGCTTGTAATCATTCGTAAGCACAAAGATCATAGATCCTGAAAGTTCAAAATCCGAAAAACTGTCTATGGAAACATTTAACTTCAATGCCATCGTTTTTTTATCAACTATTGTAGTAAGCTTATTTTCTGTAAGTTTGCAAATTTTTGAGTCAAATACCAGATAAACAGACTGACCTATGGTTTTAACTTTTATGAGCTTTGCATCCGAACTTAAAAGAAGGTTACCAAGGTATATATTTGAAATATTTCCGCTATGAACTACACTTAACAAATTACCCTTGGAGATATAGTAGGCTTCATCTGAGATAGGAACAATATCATCTATCTTTTTGAACTCAGCGGAAGTCTGATCATAAACGAAAACTCCTTCATCAGTTGCTGCATAATACTTCCCATCAATTATTGAGCCTCCGAATAGTTTTTTATTAAGTATTTTTTTAAGAGACTGAGAGTATATTCCGTTAAAGGTTTCCATAAAAATGGTGTTCTGCGCATATACCAGTTTGACTGTTGATTCGTTAATTGCTCCGACAACTGTTGGTTCTGACATAAGCTCTGAATATGAGTATGACTTAGGTGTAGTAAAGTATTTGTACGGTACTACCGGTGGTTTCTGAGAATCGGTCTTAGAGGCCGGCTGAGTTGGTAAAACAACAGGTTTGGTACTTTCTATGAAGGAATCATCTTCAAAAGGCTTAACCTTCAGATCAGGTACAGACTCATCCAGAAACTCTTTTATGGACAACAAAACTTCTTGGTTATTATAGATATCGTACGAATAATCCGGAGATATAAGTGTTTTTGACGACTGTGGCAGAAGAGCGCTTGTGTGTGTAACCAAACCGTCTCCTGCATCTCTTTGAAATTCAGGATAAAAACGTAGTATTTCTGAATCAGACAGTTCTTCATCTATTTTGGGGTTATTCCCTGTAATTGACATATAACGTATATCATTTCTTACTCCCAGGGAGTTAAGATTTTCTATAAATTTTGAGTTTGGAAGAAGTTCACGGTAGTACGAGTTTACCTGTTCAAGGAAAGACCCAACATTATGAGAAACCGATATTATAGTCCTTTCTGTAAGTGAAAACAGTTTTGCGAGAAGCTTGGGATCTTTTCCATAAAAAAAGTTATAGAACAAAGGATTGGCAAGATTGGTTCCTTTATTAGGAACATCTATCAGAACTATATTTTTAACGTTATGTATTGTAGGATCTGATTCAAGCGCATATCTGGCTATCAGACCGCCGACACTGTTGGCAATAATATCAAACTCTCTGTTTGGAAGCCGTTTAAGCTCCTGTATGAAACGTTTGGCCTCAAACTCTATATAACTACTGTTTCCGGTACGGTTAACATAACCGGAATAAGAGTCGTAATACACTTTGCTTTTGGTATCTACCATGGGATAATTGTAGGACCATATGCTTCGGCTAGGGAAAAGAGCTGCCCACAAACTTTGTCCATAAGGATTTTCGGCAGTAGATGTATTTGAAAGGTATCCGGAGAAGTTCAGATCTGTTCCGGGAATTACTATTATGTCAGGTTCTATACCAGGTACTCTTTCAGTTATTGTTCTCAGTCCATAGGTGCTTTCTTTGGCTGATTTGACAACTAATCCAACTTTGGAAAAATGGAAAGTTTCAGCCTCAACATAATAACTGTTTCCTTCTTTTATAATTCTGCATCCTGAAAATTCAGAAACAACAGGTGGATTGGAATCTGAAGAATAAGCAAGGGAGAAGTGAGTGTAGTTATCCCCAAAATAAATTTCATTTGGAATTTTATAGCGTATTATCATAGGAACAAAGGAAGAGTCTTCTTTTCCATCTTTAGGATCAATTTTATAGATCTTGCCGTAGAAGTTATACATTGATTTCAGATTTTGATACTCTGTAGAGTTCGGATTAATCTCGCTTATACTAACCTCTTTTTTATAGGTGTAAGCATCACTGGGTATTATGACCTGTATATCGTTTGCAATTATATTCTGGGTGACCTTATTCGTACCCTGTGCCGAAAGATCAAGAAGTACTTTAACTCCTATAAAAATACCTATAAAAACAATTATCGCAATGACAGCAATTATAATGGTTTTCCTTTTTATTTTATATTTTAACCGGTTAGTAAAAAGCATGATCTTTTTAATAAAATTCACTGCCGGATTGTTTTTGGTTTTCTCAGGTTCCTTTTCATTTTCCAGCTCAGTATTTTTAACCTCTTCTTCCCTTTTTTTCATCCTTGTCTCACCCTTTCAATAATATTTTTTCCATAATCAGATATAAAAGTTGAAAGCTTTAAAAAACCCATATTATAAAAAGACTCCACAAGATTTGAAAAGATACTTGAAGAGTATTCAATGACTTTTTCTTCAGACCATAAAGAAATGAGAGTCTTTTTATTACCGTCTTTTCCAGTATCTTTTCCGGCCTGTTCTGATGAAAGATGGATATCGTCCAGATCATCCATTATCTGGAAGAATATACCAAACTGTTTCCCTAAATGATATAAACGTTCGCATTCAGAGCTTTCAGAACAAATTATTGAAGGTAGACACAAGCAAAGACCAAAAAGTGAACCGGTTTTGCATTCATACATCTTTATTATATCCTGCGGAGATACCTCTCTGTTTTCTTTTTCAAAGATTACGTCCTGCGTCTCACCTGTAAAAAGCTCTATGGTTGCCCTTATAAAGTAAGATATGACAGCTGCTTTTTTGTCAGGTGCAAGATCCATTTCATCCAGTATCTTTAAAGGCAGAGTAAACCCAAAATCTCCTGTAAGAATAGCGGTATACTCGTTAAAACGTCTGTGAGAACTTGGCATTGAACGTCTGAAATCAGAATTATCTATAGCTGGCAGATCATCATGGATAAGCGATGAAGTATGTAAAATTTCTATTGCACAGCCTAATTCAAAAATACTTTGTCTACTTAGATTATATTTTTGTGCCGAAAGAAATAAAAAATAAGGACGAAGCCTCTTGCCACCGTTTGAAAGGCTATAAAAAAGGCTCGATTGAATATCATAAATAAGATCAAGTTTTTTGGTTCTTTCAAATAAATAACTGTCAAAACTTTGCTTAAACGAAAATATATCCTCTGGCATATGTCCTCTCGCAGTAGTATTATTTTTTTGGATCTTCGCCGAATTTTTTCTTCAAATCGTCAATATTAAAAGTATCAATAAATTTTTTAATATCTTCCTTTTTTGTCTGGTCGTCATCGTCGATTTTAAGAAAAGAACCGTCAATAGCAGTTTCAAAAGCTACAGAATCTTCTATAAATATTGATGTCTTGGATTTTACAGCAAGTATTATCGCATCAGAAGGTCTTGAATCAATAAAGAACTCTTCTTCGCCTTTGGGGTTGTCCTGAACCTCATCTTCGACAGAGAGAAAGACTTTAGCATAGTAGATATTTTTTTTGAAATCGTTTATTGCAACATGATTGATTCTATAACCTGTATGTTCAAGCATGCTCATAATCATATCATGAGTAAGAGGTCTGTCTGAAGCTTCTTCCTTGATAGCACTGGCAAGCACTGAAGCTTCCCATGGTCCTATCCAAATAGGTACAATAAGATTGGTATTTTCTATTCTCAAAAATATAACAGGCGAGTTCGCCGTCTTATCCACTCCCATGGTCACAATATCTATTTTCTTCATAGATGCTCTCCCTTAGCGATATTATTAATCATTTTTGCCCGTATATGGTCTATAAGAGCCTGTTCATCGGAAAAAGCAGAAGCGTCAACTGGCTGGTCTATAAAAACTTTTATAGTTGAAGGATTAAGCAGAAAAGAATTTTTTTTCATCAGTTTGTAATCACCATCTATAGTCACAGGAAGAATCGGTATCTTATATTTCATGGGAATGCTTAAGCTTCCAGTCCTGAAATCCGCTACATGTCCATCGTCTGTGCGGGTTCCTTCGGGGAATATACAGATCTTGTTGCCGTTCAAAAGCGATTTGGTAAGGTTTCTAAGGGCTACTGCAGCTTGAGCGGGATTTTTCCTGTCTATGGGAATACAGCCAACAGCTTTTATAAAGCTACCGATAACGGGTGCTTTTAAAAGTTCTTTTTTCGAAACAAAGCCTGCAGTATGTACATAACCTACAATTAGAGGAATATCAAGAAGGCTCTGATGGTTTGAGACAATTACTAAACCGCCTTTTCCATTAGGGATGTTTTCTTTTCCAATAACGTTGACTTTACAGAAGAGAAGCTTGAAAACATTTTTGCCAAATGAGCTGAGTACATCCTTAAGAAATATCACCGCAGCATCTTTTCCATGTTTCCTTTCTATAAATTTGGCCTGGACAAGTCTAAAAGAACCGTATACCCAAACATAAAGAAAAAAGCCTATAAAGAACCATACTGATACAAAAAAGTTTCTCAGGGTTTTTAAAAAAGCCATAATATATAACTTCCTCCTCAACTATCCAAAACTCCAATAAGATTATTATACCATAAAAAGCTTTATATGTTTAGCATAAAAAATATTATTTTTTGTTATGTATTTAAAATGAATAATGTAACTTTTACGTTTCAAAAGAACGAAAACAGAAAAAAGTATATTATACGCATAAAACTCAGAATTTAAGGCATATATAGACGTTGTATAATGAACGAACTTTAAGTGGATAAAAAATATCTTATTTGACTTTTTTTACTTCAAGACATATAATGATATTGACTGAACGGTCAGTCAATAAAATAAGCGTTAATTCC
>CALMRR010000329.1 GCA_937871925.1 uncultured Petrotoga sp. | reverse complement strand
ACTCCATCGTATCACTACTCAGTTGTAAAATCCGAAAAGATTATCGGATATTTCATCGTATGAGGGCATATTTTGAATAATTATCTCCTTTTCATAGAACATCGGAAGATATTCGCACAAAAGCCTGAATGTTTCAACCTGTACGGCTACTCTGTGGCTAAGTGGATACTGGGCATCATTTACAACATCTGCAAGACCCTGCCTTGACCAACCATCATACTCTCCATAATCCTGTCCGGGATTAGGAGTTTCCGAAAGAAAAGCTATTGCATCTGTCTGATCACCTATCTCTTTATGAGAAAGCCCTCTGAACTCCATACTGGACTGCTCAAGCTTAAAACCAAGATCATGCTGCTCAAGATCCAGCATAACCATTGCTCCCATATCTATATTCTTAGGATTACATACGAGAGTATACGCTAATCTTGACTTTGTACCAGCTTCATGCATATCAAGCACCATATCTATCTTTTCTTTTCTTATAAGCTCGAATATGCCGTAACTTATCTTTTCCGTAAGTGTTCCATCAGGATTTCCAGGATGGACTCTATTAAGATTTCTTGCCTCGGCACCTTCAAATTCCAGTTCAGTTCCGGGATATCTATACTTTTCAGGATCATTTCCCTGATGAAGCGGATTGGTGCGTCTGCTTCCATAACTTACCGTTCTTTTTCCGCTTTGCGTTTCAAACTCTATCCAATCAGGAGTTCCGGCAACAAGTTTTTCATGATACGTGGCATTACTATTGTTTGCCCTTACTATTACATAAAGCGTACCTTTCTGAACATTAGCTCTTTCAACATACATCATGGCTGCCATTATCCCTGAAATCTCATTACCATGAGTGCCTCCCAGCAGTAATGCACTTGCTCCTGGTTCCTTTCCTTTAAGCACATATACTTTTGTATCGCCCCACGTATCCTTAAGACCGGAAAAATAGTCTGAAAGCCATTTTTCCTCAGTCAAACCATAACCTGGCCTTACGTCTGCATAAAAAGGTACAGCCAAAATTGAAACTGATATTATTACTATAAACATCATTAATACAATGTTTTTCATTTATTCTCCTCCTAAAAAACATGGGGGCACTTGGCCCCCTATTCTATTTTATTATTTCTGAAAGTATAGGCTGTATGGCTGAAACCTTATCAAAAAATGCGATGGGGGTTTTCTTTGGTTCTGCAAGCTTAGTAAACTTCCCATCTTCATTTCCGGAATTCACAATTATATAGAGTGAAGCGTAGGGAGCTATTAACTCTGCAAGCTTGTCGCTTGTAGCCCCTCTTCTTGAAGCTCCTTCAATATGAGCAAGAATAACGGGAATACCCAACTCTTTTGCTTTATCAAGTATAGTCTGAACTCTTGCCATTTCCTTGTCATTGTCAAGTCCTGCAGCACCAAGTCCTTTTGTGCTTGCACCGACCACAATCATTACCGATTTGAATGATGAAAGTTTTTCTGCTTTTGCCACACCATCATACTCAAACTTTATCTTTGCTTTGGTAGAAAGAACTTTAAGCTGTACGGCTCCTGCACTCTGACCCGCAGAGGTTATGAGCAGCGGACCTGAAAAAATCGGGTAATCGCCCGCCCAAACCAAGGCTAAAGCAAAAATTACCGTAATAACGGCTACAATTTTTTTCATCAAAATCACTCCTTATATATAAATTGCTTTTCACCACTGAGGTGCAGAAGCTCCGCCTTCCCTTCTGAATGAACCTATTCCAAGAAGGGTTCCGTCAGAGTATCTGTATACTATGTTCGGACCTCCAAAATAAAGGTCAAGCGGTCCTTTTTCAATTATTTTATATCCATAATAGTTTTTAAGTGCATCTATTGTTGACTTGGGATATCCGCCTTCGATGGTCAGGGAATCCTCCGTATCGTATGTGGTAAACTTGGGTGTCTTCATTGCCAAAGCCACAGGCATCTTCAGATCAATCACATTTACGATTATCTGAACAAGAGTAGAAGTAATCCTTGAAGATCCAGGCGAACCGGCTACCATAAGAACTTCGCCTTCTGGACTTTCTATTATTGTTGGAACTATTATTGTTAGCGGCCTTCTTCCGGAAATAAGTTCATTCGGACTTCCGGAATATGTGCTGAAGTTCTGCATCTCATTGTTCATAGCAAAGCCTGTTCCGGGAATAACGTTTCCTCCTCCGAAGAAAGAACTAAGGGTCTGGGTTACCGATACTGCATTTCCATCTTTGTCAACCACGCTGTAATGAGTCGTGGAAGGAGATTCGTAGACTACTTCATTGGCAACAGACTTTTGATTTGCTTTTGCAAGAATATTTTCAAGGAATGTTTCATTGTTTTCATAAAGCATAGGTTCACCGGCCATCGTAAGCACATCGATCTTATCTTTCCTTGGAAGAGCTTTGTCCAGAGGAATCTTTACAAACATTGACTTAGCATATTCCTTTGAAAGCAGTCCTTTTACCGGCATATTCGGAGCATCGCCTAGATACATTCTCTTATCAATCTGACCAAGGAATATTGAATCAGCAACCAAGTGAACAAATAACGGATCGTCCCAGCTGAATTTCGACAAATCAAAGTTTTCAAGAATGTTTAGAACCTCAATAAGAGTTACTCCTCCTACTGGTGGTGGTGCAGTAATAACCTTATAACCTCTGTAAGTTCCTACAACCGGTTCTTTTACAATAGCTTTATATCCGGCAAGATCTTCTTTGGTTATAGCACCGCCGTTTTTGGCATAAAAATCCACAATCTTATCAGCTATTTCTCCTTTATAAAAAGCATCTATACCGCCTTTTGCAAGAATTTCAAGCGTATTTGCAAGTACCGGATTCTTGAATATATCTCCTTCGTTGTATAAAAGACCTTCGTTGGTAAAAATATCTGCACCTTCACCCGGATCATCAAGAAGCTTCTTATAATTATCAGATAGTGTCTGCGCAAAGGTGGTGCTTATTACGAATCCTTCACGAGCCAGCTTTATTGTTGGAGCAAGAACATCCTCCAGCTTCATTGTTCCCCATTCCTCAAGTGCGGTTATTAATCCATATGGAATTCCAGGGATACAAGCAGAAAGAGTCCCGTTAGCAGGAAGTTTGGCCCATTTATCTGGATTCTTAGGATCCTTGTACTTACTTAGATCTCCAGGAGCAGTTGATTTAAAATCAATTGCTATCGACTGACCATCTTTGGTTCTTATTATCATGACACCTTCACCGCCAAGACTTGACGCATATGGTTCCACCAAACCAAGCGCAAAACCTACGGCTACTGCTGCATCAACTGCATTTCCTCCATTTGCGATTATCTGCGCACCTATTTCGGCTGCATAAGGACTTGCGCAGGCAACCATACCGTCTTTTCCGGCAACAACTTGAGAAGTAGTTACTGCTGCAAAGATTGATACACACAACAGCACTGTTAGAAACAGCGATATACTTCTTTTCATACTACACCCCCTTATAACGATTATTAAGACTTTAACAGTCTTTCATATAATTATATCATGAGATAAAATAATCTATTTCCTGTTAACTTTAAGCTTGTGCAACGGGTACTAATTCTCAGAATCATTTAAAACCCAAAAAGAACATTTTTCTGTTGTAGAAAAGTTTTTTCTTAAGTATAAATGAGTCATTACTATCCTTTGACCGATCCGGCCAAAAGACCTTTTATAAAGTATTTCCCCAAAAAAACATATACAAGGAGAGTTGGGAGAGCTGCTATTAATGCTCCGGCCATCTGTACATTCCATTGAACCACCTGACTTCCGGCAAGATTTACAAGGGCAACAGTAATAGGCTGCTGTGAAGGATTATTTGTAACTGTAACTGCAAAAAGAAATTCATTCCAAATATTCGTAAACTGCCATATGGCAACTACAACAAACCCCGGAACTGAAATGGGAAGGAGAACTTTTGCATAT
>CALMRR010000328.1 GCA_937871925.1 uncultured Petrotoga sp. | reverse complement strand
AGCAGTGAAAGGATAAGCATTTTTTTTCGCTTTTATCTTTGAAAAACAAAAACAACCCGTAAAGCCCAGTTATAAGGAAACATCCTATCATAAACATCTCTCCTGCGAGAAAGCTCATGCGGTATCTGTTTATAGAGTCCGGAGAACCCAGCCTGATATTTTTTAGTGCAGATTTCTGAGAGAAACCGGTATTTTCCATATGAACAACAATATCAAAGGAATCTGATGACGGGATAAAATTAACGTTTTGATATATACAGCTCTGTCCGCAACTTTTCATGCATCCATTTGCAGAATTGTTCAGAGCCTTTCCGTCTGCCCAGACCGTAAAGCCACAGCCCATATTTGGAAAGTACAGCGCAATGGGAGAGTTAGAATCTTTTGTATGCACAGTCATTCTTAAAGTTGTAACCATAGCTCCGTCCAAATCAGATGAAAAAAATGACGGTTTACTGAAATTTCTGAACATAGTCGAAGAAAAACCGCCAGCGGAAAACTCCTGTGGAGTTATAAGACGATCCGAATATACTTCCCATTCTCCTGTGAGAAGACTGTAAGAATGTGATTCAGAGAAATTTTTTTCAAGTCTGGCCACGCCTTTTTCAGCCTGGATTTTTGAAGGAATATTAAAGAAAGCAAAAATGCTGAGTAAAAAAATAAAAGAAAGAGTTATATACAAAGTTCTCATTAGTTTAGTTACCCCCCGTATAATATCTTCACATATACCATATCATACAAAGATTACTAACGAATATATATCTATGTTTAATTTTGTGTAAAATGAACTGAATTCTTTTTAGTGACAAAGATTGGAGATTTCACAGAACATAGGATAAACATAACGGTAAATACTCTATTTGTGCTACAATTAATGTAATGAAGCGTAATTTCAGAGAGGTGGAGTATGTTTTTTATAGGAATATTCGGGGTGGACAGTTCAGAAAAGATTTTAAAACAGCTGAGCTCTCTTGTATGTCCAGGGTGTGGCAGACTTTGCAGTGGCAAAGTAATATGTGAGAGCACATTTTTTCATATATTTTTTATTCCTGTTGTCAGATGGAACAAAAAATATTTTTTAAGAACCGATTGTTGTGGCTGTGAGTATATGCTGACCAAAGAAAAAACAGAAAACATACTTAAAGGAGATCCTTTGGATTTTCAAGATACTGAGTATGGTAAATGCAGGTCTTCTTTCTGTCCGGAGTGCAAGTACCCTTTAAATTCGGATTTTTCATACTGTCCGCGATGCGGCAAAAAGATAGGTGTGTAGATGCTCTGGCTAATTCTGGCTGCTTTTGTGGCGGGTGTCGTTTTAGGAATAAATCAAAAACTTCTTTTTATTAAAAAACTTAAACCTGTAAGCATCATAACAGTACTGCTTCTTTTTTTCATGGGATATGAAATTGGTTCAGATGCACAACTGGTTTCAAGACTTCCGCAGATAGGTATTAAAGCATTTCTTATAGCGGTTTTTGCTATTGCGGGAAGCGTTCTTTTTACAACACTGTACGATAAAATGATTAAAAAGGGTGATAGAAAGTGATTCTGCTTATATCTTCCGTTGTTTTGGGAATCTTGTGCGGACTTTTTTTTAATTTTCCTATAAATTCAAACATCATAACTATACTTCTTATGATACTGGTTTTCTGCGTGGGGCTGGATATAGGTTCTCAACAGGAAATAGGAAAGAAGATAAGAAGCAAGATAAAAACAATATTAATACAGACGGCGCTGACTATATGCGGAAGTCTTTTGTTTGCAGGAATTTCCGGTTTTTTTACGGGACTTTCTTTTAAAGAAGCGGCAGGAGCAGGTGCAGGGATGGGATGGTACTCACTTTCCGGTGTCATGATAAGTGACCTTTACTCAGCAGAGCTTGGAGCAGTTTCGTTTACAGCCAATGTAATAAGAGAAGTTCTTGCTATTGTCACTATTCCTCTTTTTTCAAAAGTGTCAGAGCTGGGTGCAATATCAGTAGGCGGGGCAACTACTATGGATACGATGCTTGGAGTTGTCTCGAAAAGTACCTCGGCGGAAAATACGCTCGTTGCTTTTGGTCAGGGAGTACTATTATCTATGGCCGTTCCTGTTTTAATTACTCTGATTTTTAGTTGACGTTAATGAATTTTACAGTAAATGTTATAGTTCGCTTTATAAACCATCAAAAGAAGTTTTAAATCAGTATCATCATCTACAATAATCAGAAAACGCCATTAATAATGGGAAACCATATTTCAATTTCTCGCATGTATAAGATAGAATAATTATTGGCAGATAGTAAACTTGCCTAACTTATATCTTAGCGAGGGGGTAAAAAATGCTTAAAAAGAGTATAGCATTATTATTGGTCTTTGTATCAATAATATCTTTGTCATTTGCCTGTACCATAATAGCTGTCGGAAAAGACGCTATGGCAGATGGATCAACCATTATAACCCACAGTTGTGATTCAGGGTCGGACAATCCGCTTCTTTGGATTATTCCCGAGGCAGACTGGGCAGAAGGGTCAGTAAGAGAGATTTATCAGAACGCTCATTATTTCTATTTTAAAGGAAACAAAAACGGTACTCCTGTCTACAACAAGGACGGTTATCTTACCGTAGATGAAACCGTTGCTAAGAAAGTAGGAGAGATTCCTCAGGTTTCTCATACCTACAGGTACTTCTACTGCGGATACTCTTTTATGAATGAAAAAGGAGTAGCCATAGGAGAGTCAACATTCTCACAGGGAAATTATGCTACCGATACCGGAAAGCAGATTATGAAAGATCTTCTTGAGGATACATGGGGCATAATAGACTGTTTTACCGCTCAGGATATAGCTCTTGAAAGGGCAAGCACAGCCAGGGAAGCCGTTCAGATAATGGGTGATCTGGTCAACAAGTACGGATGGTACGGAGCAGGCGAAATAATGGATATCACAGATGGAAACGAAGTCTGGGTAGCCGAGTTCTATGGAAGAGATCTTTGGGCAGCCGTGAGAGTACCGGATGACAGTGTTTTTGTTGGAGCCAACGTCGGAATCCTCAGAGATCTTGACCTGACAGATACCAAAAACGTCATGTACTCACCAAACCTTGTAAAGTTTGCCGTTGAAAAAGGCTGGTATACTCCAAAGGAAGGCGAAAAACTCTTCAGCCCGGGTCCTGTTTATGCACCAAGAACAGGCATGAATGTAAGAGAGTGGAGAGCAACAGATCTTCTTGCACCGTCTTTAAAGGTTGAATACAATCAGACATACTATCCTCTTTTTGTAAAGCCCGATAAAAAGCTTACCGTTCAGGACATATTTACTATACACGGAGATGTTTACGAAGGAACAGACCTTGACCTGACAAAAGGAATAGGAGCAGGTCCTTTCGGAGATCCTTTTGCAAGCTACAGGATCGGCGGTAGGGCAAGACCTATAGGAGTTCCGCAGTCAACTTACATTCATATAGGCCAGGTAAAAGGCTGGCTTCCGGATGAAATAAAAGGAATAAGCTGGTTTGGTTACGGTGCTGGTGCTACGACATATCTTACTCCTCTTTGGCCGATAATGGAAAAGCTTCCCGATTTTTATATGGTCGGTTCCAGATACGAGCCGTTAAGAAGAGATTCCGCATTCTGGACCAACCTTTATGTCCAGGAAGTAGTAAGACACAGATATATGGATGCCATAAAAGATCTCAGAGCCTACAGAGATCCTAAGATGCAGAGCATATATACTCAGGCGGACAATGTTCAGAATCAGGCTGCAGCATTTATAAGAAGCGGCAACAAAGAACAGGGAATAAAGCTTGTAAGTGATTTTGCTTACGATACAGCCATTGCATGGCAGAGAAACTGGCTTGACCTTGGCGATACAATATTTGCAAAGTATGTAATGGACAGAATATATATGAAAGGCCCGTCTTATCCTAAGACATGGCAGACAACCATAACTCCTGTAAAATAAAGTAAAACACCGGCGCAAGCCGGTGTTTATTTTGTTTTTTTATAGTTGTACGGTTCTATGTCCGTGTGTCCCGAGCGCTGCTCCTCTGAGTCAAAGTTTATGAAGTATGATTCTTTATCATTGGTAATAAGTTCAAGTGACTCTTTTATTTCAAGCTCCGGTTTAAAGGTATACTTTAAAAGCTTACGCCATGATTTTTTACTAAGAACTGTTGATATGTAAGTTATATCCGAATTTTTAGCTGCAATCAGGGCAGGCCTTTTTTAAGGGGTGATGATTCCCATGTTCCGGTCTGTTTTCCTTCAATAACTTCTAATTCTTCAATCCACATATCTGCAACAAGGCCATGATCCTTGTAATCGATGTACTCTTCGTATATGGCTCCGAAATCCTTTATTGTAAAGCTCAGGTCTTTTATCTTCCATCCAAGAGGTCTGTCAGAAATAATAGAGTTATTCTCATCCTTTATGTTGCTCATACAGGTTATAAAGAGCGAGCCCTGATACTTTTCGAGTTTTTTCATAAAGTTCTTTGGAACATAAAGAGCATAAGGCAGCACAACTATCTCGTAATTTTCTATTTTTGAGTCTCTGAAGATAAAATCAACAAAGTATCCAAAGTATCTAAATGCCGCATATATATCCTGTAAAGCCTTAACATAATCGAAATCCTTGCACACGCCGTTTATTTTGTGCATCCAAGCAACTTCGTAGTCAAAGTATATAGCAACCTTGGCCTTGGGTCTTGAAGAAAGCTTGCTGACTTCTTCGGAAAGCTTTTTAACTACCTTAAGACGTGGGCTGGTGTCAAAATTTCCTTCGTAGTTTATCAGACCGTTATGATACTGCTCTGCACCGAAGGAAACGGCTCTGTCTCTGAAGTATGAAAGGTTTTCAGCACCGTGCAAAAAAGCCTGTATGGTTGACGGCACAAGCCATTTAGCAGGAAAAAACAGATTTCTGTTCTGCCAGTTGACTCTGCCTGGCTGTTGCTCCATAACCGTAAAGTTCTTTCTTTTCAGAGACCACATTAGATCAAGGTTGAATGCCTGCTGAAGCGGGTCAAACTTAGCCGAAGGGTTATAGTTGTCAAATGAGATGAAATCATAAAGTTCCTGGTGAGAACAGTAGTCCAAATTTGTAAAATTTACCATAAAGTTGGTTGTAACAGGTTTATCTGAATATTTTCTGAGTATATCCGTCTGCATCTGTGCAAATTTTTTGACGGAAATACTTGAAAATCTATAAAAGTCAAGCATCTGATGAGGATTAGGAATAGCAGATATCTTTTTGGGAGTGGTGATCTGTGAAAAACTGTTGTATATTTGCGACCAAAAGACGGTTCCCCATGCTTTGTTAAGCGAACCGATATCTCCATACTTATCTTCGAGGTAAGCTCTGAAGCTCTCATCGCATTTTTCGCAGAAGCAATGAGAAGTATCTTCACAGCCGAACTCGTTATCTATCTGCCATGCATAAAGAGCATCATGGGAAGAAAACTCATTAGCTAAGAGTTCTACTATTTTACTTACATAAAGGGCATACTCTTTGCTGTTATAGCAGTAATGACGTCTTCCACCGAAATTTCTGGTGTCTGATGCAATGTCTTTCTGAAGAATTTGCGGATACTTTGATATAAGCCATGCAGGTGGGGTAGCAGAAGGTGTGGATAAAATTACTTTTATTTGCAGAGTTTTGCAGATGTCCATGGTTTTTTTCAGTAGTGAGAGGTTGTACTTTCCTTCTTCCGGTTCCAGAACACTCCACATAAACTCTCCTATGCGGACAAACTCTATGCCGTTATTTCTGAAAGCCGAAAGGTCTTTTTCTATACGGTCCTCTTCCCAGTGTTCCGGGTAATAAGCTGTACCAAGCATCTTTCATACCTCCTTGGAATATTAAAAACTCCGGATTCCGTCGTTTATAATCGAATGCAGCTTCTTAATCCAATTTAATATACAATTAATTTATTCTCTTATCATATTTTATCAGATTTATAAAAATAAAATGCAACGAAAAGATAAATATTACCAAAAGTAACTTTTTTAAGAAATTTTAAGATATATTAAGAGAGTTTAATATTAAAATTTATCCAAAAGAACTTATGCTATATTTTCTGAAGAGTTGCTATAATATCTTTATGGGGTGATTAATATGGTTGAAAAGGAAAGAGTATCTTTATGCAACGATAAAGAAGTAAAAAACGGAAAGTATGTTCTTTACTGGATGCAGGCAAGTCAGAGAGCCCATTTCAATCCTGCGCTTGAGTACGCTGTCATTGCCGCAAATACTTTAAATAAACCTCTTATAGTTCTTTTTTGTATAATGCCGGAGTATCTTACGGCATCCTTTCGTCATTATAAATTTATGATAGAAGGATTGCAGGAGACTGCCCAAACAATAAGGGGATACGGCGCGGCTTTTATAATAAAAGCAGGTGATCCATGTGAAATTATTAAAGAACTTTCTGAAAGCTCATCGATGATTGT
>CALMRR010000327.1 GCA_937871925.1 uncultured Petrotoga sp. | reverse complement strand
ATTGTTTTATCTTTTCTATGCCTTTGCGCACAAAATAACGGTTCTCGGAAAGCAACGGGACGATATCTGCTATAGTTCCAACCGCAACAAGATCAATAAGAGAAAAAGGGTCAAAATCGATTTCTATTTTGCTTTTTACAGCAGTAAGAAGTTTAAAGGCAACTCCTACGCCGGCAAGCCCTTTAAAAGGATATTCATCATCCAGCCTCTTGGGGTTTACTATTGCATCGGCACAAGGAAGCTCTTTTGGAGGTTCATGGTGGTCAGTCACTATTACCGTCATCCCAAGTTCTTTGGCATATTTTATTTCCTGCACTGAGGTAACTCCACAGTCAACAGTAAGAATATTCTGATACTTTTTGTTTCTAAAATCCTCTATTGCATCAGTATTGAGACTGTATCCCTCGTCCATTCGGCTTGGAATATATGCCTGAGTATCAAATCCCATCTCATTCAACCCGAGATACAGCAAAGAAGCTGAGGTTACTCCGTCAACATCATAATCTCCGAAAATTACCAGTTTTTCTTTTTTCTGTCTTATTTCTAACAATTTTTGAACTGCTTTCTCCATATCTTTCATAAGAAAAGGATCAAAAACATTTTCCATACCCGGTTCAAGAAAAATCTTAGCTTCCTGCGCATCAACAATACCACGTGCCACAAGAAGCTTGGATAAAAATTCTGATACACCAACATCTGCACAAAGTTTACGTGCATTTTTAAGATTGTCGGTATAATCGGGATCATTCGGATCCCAGAAAATCCTCCAAATGCTCGACATTATATTTTCTCCCTTCATATTTATTTTTTTATTTTAGTTCTATTATACCTAATTTATTCACAAATAATAATAAAAATTAATAAGATATAAAATTAATTTACTGTTAATAGACCTTCGCTAAAAACCGTCCAAAAATTTTTTCAGACTTTTTTTTCTTTAATTTAATAATAAATTTTAGTTGAACTGTATTTTTTTAAATCCAAGTTTGTCATTTATGTATTTATATGTTAAAATATAATTAGGGTTTTTAATTTTCTTTAAACTTAAGGGGGTGTCATTTGGTGTTTCAAAAACAGCCTTTGATGCGCAAGCTCCTCTTTTCGCTTATTCCTATCTTTGCTTTTTCTTTTTATCTTTATGGTCTGAGATTTTTATGGCTTGGTTTTTTTGTTTTTTTCTTTGGAATTCTTGCAGAATACTTTTATGAAAAAAACCGTAAAAAGAAAGTATCTGAAGCAGTACTTGTAACATGTTCTCTTTTTCTTCTTTCGCTTCCACCACTTACACCATGGTGGGTTGCTTCAATTGGAATATTATTCGGAGTTATCATGGCAAAAGAAGTTTATGGTGGTTTTGGAAAAAATATTTTTAACCCTGCAATTGCTGGACGATTGTTTATTTACATCTCTTTTCCAGGAATAATGACAGGATCAATTATGAATTATGGTTCTTTTGGTTCTGATATTTCGCTCATAACCTCGGCAACTCCTTTAGACGCTATAAGAAATGGTATAAATCCTGATATTTTCTCTCTTTTTTTTGGTCTGCGCACGGGAGCAATGGGTGAGAGCATGTCCTTTCTTATTATATTAAGCGCTTTGTACCTTATAATAAGCAAAACAGCAAACTTTCGCCTAATACTTTCAACTATTCTTTCTGCAACTGTTTTAACAATGTTTTTTGATTTGATAAATCTCTCACGTGCTATAGATACTCCTGCAGCTTTGCTGAGTGGAAGTCTGCTTTTCGTGAGTGTTTTTATGGTTACAGATCCTGTATCTGCTCCAAAAAGTATTAAAGCTCAGTGGATTTACGGTATTATAGTAGGAGCTACAACTATTTTGATAAGAACTTTTTCTCTTTTTTCTGAAGGAACAAGTTTTGGAGTTCTTATTGGAAATACTTTTGCTTCACTTCTTGATGAGTTTTTATCGAAAAAGAAGGCGGTATCATGAACAGAAACTCAAAAATTTATACTGTTCTCTTCACCTTTATTATTTCATTCGTATTTATACTTATTCTATCTTTTTTTAACGGTATGACTATTCAAAGAACAGAAAAGAACAAGACTCTTTCTACAATGAAAGCTATTCTTAACTCTATGGGGATTGAATATGCTGATGATGATCAGGCTTATGCACTGTTCTCAAAAAGCATTAAACATGAAAAAAAAGATTCTTTAGACATCTATACTTTTTCCGGGCTTTCTGATACAGCGATAGCAGTTATATTTAATGGTAGCGGCCTTTGGGGAAGTATTACTGGTTCAGTTGCATTTGATAAAGATATCAGTATGTTGCTGGGAGTAGACTTCATCTCTCAAAACGAAACTCCTGGACTCGGGGGAAGAATAGAGGAAAAATGGTTTAAAGATCAGTTCAAAAATAGAGTTGTATCAGAAAAGCCTTTAGAATTATCAAAAAACAAAACAGGAAAAGGAATTTATGATTCTTTAAGCAATGAAATTGATGCTGTGACCGGAGCGTCTCTTACCTCAACTTATCTTTTAAATATAATTAATTCCTATATTTACAAAGCAAAAAAAGTTCTGGGGGTGAGTCGATATGAACACTAAAAAGTATGGAAAGATCCTTTCAGAAAATCTGTTTTCAAATAATCCGGTTTTTGTACAGATCCTTGGAATATGCTCCACTCTGGCTGTAACAAATAATTTTATAAATACTTTGGTAATGGCAAGCGGAGTAACTTTATCAACGGCATTCTCAAATTTTACAATATCAGCCATCAAGGATCTTATTCCACGTAAGGTAAGAATGATTGTACAAGTTCTTATAATATCTTTTTATGTAATAATATTTGATCTATTCCTTAAAGCTTTTGTACCGCAAGTAAGCAAAGTTCTTGGTCCTTATGTAGGATTGATAATAACCAACTGTATTTTAATGGGTAGAGCTGAGGCTTTTGCACAGGCTAATCCTCCTTTGCTTTCTTTTTGGGATGGAATTTCTTCTGGATTGGGCTATATGTACGTACTATGTACCATAGCGTTTGTTAGGGAACTACTAGGATTTGGAACAATTTTAAATATACGGGTAATGCCTGATTCATTCTTGCCATGGACCATAATGGTTATGGCTCCAAGCGCCTTTTTTATTTTAGGGATATTCATATGGATAGTAAAAGGTCCTTTACTCCAAAAAGGAGGGAACAGAAAATGAGACCGGACGTAACCCCTTTAATTCTTTTCATAGCCAGTATTTTTACAAGCAATATCCTGCTTTCAAATTTTTTAGGAATGTGTTCTTTTATATCTGTTTCAAAAGATTTTAAATCCTCAAACGGACTTGGATTGGCCGTAACTCTTACTTTGACCATAACCACTGCCCTTAACTGGCTGGTCTATAAGTATGTAATTTTACCTTTAAAGCTTGAATACCTTACTTATATTGTTTTTATAATAGTAATTGCAGCTGTTGTACAGGTACTTGAAATGCTTATAGAAAGAATTTCTTCAAGCTTATACATGGCTTTAGGCATCTTTTTGCCCCTAATTACTGTTAACTGTGCTATATTCGGTGTAGCCCTTTTTATGCAGCTACGCAATTATGATTTTATACAGTCTGTTTTTTTCGGAGCAGGTTCAGGTCTTGGCTGGTGGTTGGCTATAGTAACCCTTGCAGCAATAAGAAAAAAAGTCGATGTTGCGCCGATACCATCCGCTTTGAAGGGACCGGGTATAACTTTAATTACTATAGGATTTATGGCTATGGCCTTCATAGGTTTCTCAGGAATGATTAGTGTACAGTGAGGTGAATAATGGATATTTTGACTTTTATTGTAGCACCCATGGTTCTGTCATTATTGAGCGGAGCTCTGGCCTTTATTATAGTACTAGTAGATTCTCTGGTCAATAACTATCCCGACTTTACAATCGATATCAACAATGGGAGAAAAAAGCTTACTGCTAAAGGCGGTTCATCGCTTCTTGTTACTCTTTCATCGCAAGGTATTTTTATTCCTTCAGCATGCGGCGGAAAGGCAAGTTGCGGGGCCTGTAAAGTTAAAATTGAATCTGATGTAGGAGTTATACTTCCTACAGAATTACCTTATCTGTCAGAAGAAGAAAAAAAAGATAACATACGTTTAGCATGCCAGATTAAGCTTAAGAACAATATAAGACTTTCTATACCAGAGGATCTTCTTTATGTAAAACAGTTCGACGCAACTGTTGAAAGCATAACCGACCTTACTTACGATATAAAACAGATTAAGCTTAAACTTTTAAGTCCTGATTCAATAGATTTCAAAGCAGGACAGTATGTCCAGCTTATTATTCCTCCTTATGGACAGATACCTGAAAAAACGCAAAGAGCATATTCCATGTCAAACACTCCCTCAGATAATCAGCATGCTGAACTTCTGATAAGACTTGTACCCGGTGGTTTACTTACTACATACGTACATAAATTCATGCAGGTAAATGAAAAAGTTGTTTTTACAGGACCTTTTGGTGATTTTTTTCTTCGTGATACAAAGGCAGAAATGATATGTGTTGCCGGTGGTTCTGGAATGGCACCTATAAAATCTATCATATATGATATGTATGAAAAAAAGAACTTTGACAGAAGCATATGGTATTTTTTCGGAGCAAAATCTGCCAGAGATCTTTTTTACTTAGATGAACTCAAAGAACTTGAAAGACTTATGCCTTCTTTTCACTTTATTCCGGCTTTATCAAATCCTGATCCTGCGGATAATTGGAAAGGTGAAACCGGTCTTATCACAAATATTCTTGACAAGTACCTTAAAACTGTAATAAAAGCATCTTCCCCGAAGGAAGCGTATCTATGCGGTAGTCCGGGAATGATTGATGCAACCGTAAAAGTTCTTAATGTAAACGGAATTGCATCAGAAAAAATTTACTATGATAAATTTGCATAACAGGGGTGAAGTATGAAAATGACTCCGGAGTATTTAAAAGCTCAGGAAAATATGCACGCAGGCATTATAAGTTCATCAGGTTTTTTAGGAAGTGATTCTCGTCTTATATCTGATATAATCAGTAATGATGAAGAACTGGTTCAGGCTCTTGGAATGAACTTTACAGAGATAACAAATCGTTTAAAGTTTTTTATGGAAAAAGCTTTGAATGGATTCGGCAATCCGGTAACTGTCGATGAAGTATGGGAAGTTTTTTCCGAAGAAGCCAGAGGCGTTATTCCATGCCCTTTTGAAGATGGAAGTTTTAAAAAAATAAATATTTACGTAAAAAAGAAAGGTAGTAAAGATTCTATTGTTTTTAGTGATCTGGGTATACATCTTATTGAAAAGCATCATTTTTTTCAAGGTAGAGATGCGTTTTTCAGGTTGGATCCTGAAAAAATTAAAAAAATACTATTCTAAAAAGGAGGAAACACTATGCTTATGAACGAAAGAATACAGGGTCTCATTAATGATCAAATCAACTACGAAATGTACTCTGGGTACATTTATCTTTCTATGGCCGCTTATTTTGAATCGGAAAATCTTAAGGGATTTGCAAATTGGATGAAGATACAGGCCTATGAAGAGCTTAAGCATGCCCAAAAGTTTTTTGATTATGTAAATGAAAGAGGAGCAAGAGTATTATTGAAAAGCATTCAGGCTCCTAAAACTGATTGGACTTCAGCTAAAGAGGTATTTCAAGAAGCATATGAGCATGAAAAAAACGTTACAGCAAGAATCTATAACATAGCCGATTGTGCAACTGAACTTAAAGACCATGCGACCATTTCTTTCCTTAACTGGTATGCCGACGAGCAGGTAGAAGAAGAAGCAAACACTCTTGAAATACTTCAAAAACTTGAAAAAATTGGTGATCATATGCAAGGCCTCTTTATGCTTGACTCTGAATTATCAAAAAGAGAAGGTTAAATCAAAACCGCCCTTAACAAGGGCGGTTTCACTTATTAGCTTTCAATTCTATGAGCTTGTTAAGGACTTCCTGCGCATGTCCATTTACTCTTACCTTTTTCCAAACATACCTGACATTCATCCCGCTATCAAGAATAAAAGTGGTCCTCGATACTCCGTAGTACTGTTTTCCATACATCTGTTTGAGCTGCCATACCCCTAATTTTTCAATTAGTACTTTTTCAGGATCACTCAAAAGTATTATTTTAAGATTATTTTTGAGGATAAATTTTTTATGCGTCTCAGTCTTATCGGGACTTATGCCAATAACAACTGTCTCTTCTTTCAAAAAATCATCTATAAGACTCGAAAAATCATTGGCCTCCTTGGTACAGCCTGCTGTACCGTCTTTAGGATAAAAATAGAGGACTATCCACTTACCTCTAAAATCAATTGATTTTATATCTTCATTTTTATAATCTTTAAGTACAAAATCATCAATAATACTTGGGACAAAAGATATTCCCACTACTTACACCTCATCTTTAAGCATCTGAGAAAAAACTTTTGTTATAAATGCTGTCAATCCCCATATTATTCTTTCTTTGTATTTATAAAAATACACTGGCATAGAAACATTTCTCCACTTATAATCCCTACCAGCTTGAATAAGATGATACGGAAAATTCTCAGAAGGCTTTACCACTATTTCTGTACATCCCTGTTCTGGAACAGTATTAAAAAAATATTCAACTGGAACACAAAATATATCTTCAACTTCCATAGGATTTATATGAAAATCATCTTTCTTTAGAACGGCAATAAAAGGATGAATAACTGACATAAACTGAGGAATCCAAGGCTTCATACGTCCAATAATTTTTATATCTACAGGCTTTATACCAAGTTCTTCATATGTTTCACGCAAAGCAGCCTGAATTGGATACTCATCTTTTTCAACTCTGCCTCCAGGAAAGCATACTTCGCCAGGCTGTTCATAAAGACTTTGACTTCTGATTTCAAATAGTATATGATATCTGCCGGATACATTAATTAATGGTAAAGTAACAGAGTACTCTTTATATTTCTGAAGAAACTCTATTTCCATTTCAAAAACAGGAAACTTCTTTTCTATGCTTTTTTCAAAATCAATCATCTATTAATGCCGCTATTCCTACTAGTCCGTCCCCGGTATGAACCAGAAGTGCTGAAGATATAGTACCTGTAAACTTTGAAGTCATATTTTTCATTTTCTGAACATTGTCCAGAATATTTTGCACAAACTGATTTGTAATAGGCTGAACCCCAGCTTTATATACCGCTACTACAAATTTCTGATTTTCAACAAACTTTTCAAAATGCTTGTACATGGATTCTACTGAAGCTTTCATTCCTCTATCTTTTGAAACGGTATAGTATATTCCTTCTTCATTAACAGAGATAACAGGTTTTATGTTAATAATATCGCCGAGCGTTCCCATTACTTTTCCTATTCTTCCACCGGCTTTTAAGTACTTAAGGGTAGGAATAGTGAAAAAAACTTTCACTTTCTTTGGAATTGATTCCTTAACATTTTTTATTATTTCAGAAAAACTTCTACCTTTTTTTATAAGCTCGGCTGTTTTATATACATAAAGACCAGTTCCTATAGAAATACTCAAAGTATCTATTATTTCAATGCAAAGATCTTTGTTTTCCTGCATCAGCTCTTTGGCTACCAGATTGAACATATTGTTTGTTCCGCTAAGCTTACCTGATATGGTAATGCCTATTATCTCATTACAACCGCTCTTTATAAGCTCTGTAAAGCCCTCTTTCACCTCAGCATGAGAAGGAAGCGAAGTCTTTGGAAACTTTGTCTTCATATAATCTATAACAGTTTCCTCCTGAACTTCTTCAAGATCTTTATACATGACATCATCTAAAATAACTTTAAGCTTAACTGAAAAAATACCGTTCTGTTTAATGTATTCCTGAGGAAGGTCACAGCCAGAGTCACAAATTAATCCGATAATATATACCACTCCCTTTAATATCTTATTGTAAAATCTTTTAATGATTCTCCGTCGACTCTTTCTTCTTTTATATCTTCAATTCTGATGATTCCATTTCCGTGAAAAAGTTCATTTCTGAATCTTCTTATATTATCATCACTTCCTTGTAACATAATTTCCACACTACTATCAGAATTATTTTTCACATATCCACACATAGAATATTTTGAAGCCAGTTGAGCGGCAAAGTATCGCAAGCCAACTCCCTGAACCCTTCCGTAAAGAAGCATTTTATAGCTCTGCATAGCTCTACCATTTCATGCCTTCATCAGTATTGTCAGGAGCAACCTTTCGAACTTTTATTATAAGATCCTTCAGATTATAAGAAAAAATAAAATTTGTTGCAAAACCCAAAGCATTAAGCTCCTCAACCAACTGATAAACATCTCCTACATCCAGTGCTTCCGAACTTTCCTTTTCATCGGTATTCATTATAATAAAGCCTTTGTCATCTTCAATGACCTTTTTAAGTTTCTCTTTCAGATTATCATCTATGTAAAGCTCCTCCACAGGAATCTTTCCATTACTGTCTATATATGATTTATATGCGTTTTCAATATTTTTGAACTCAAGAATATCTTTAAAATTCTTTCGCAGATTGTCCATGTTTGTTCACCTCCCTGTAAATATTATACATTTATTTTAATGAAATTGCAACTATTTCATCAGCTAACGTAACATATAATAACAGGAAGGCAGAACTTATTTGCCGGGATAGTAGTAATTCGGCGACTCTTTGGTTATGGTTATATCGTGCGGGTGACTTTCTTTAACCCCTGCAGAGCTAATCTTTATAAACTCGGCTTTTTCAACAAGCTGAGTAATATTTTCAGCACCTACATACCCCATCCCCGATTTTACTCCACCTACAAGCTGATATATTACATCCTTTACTCCACCTTTATAATCAACCATTCCTTCTACACCCTCAGGAACAAGTTTTTCTGCATCCTCAACATCAGCCTGGAAGTATCTGTCCTTGCTTCCCTTCTTCATTGCACTTATTGAGCCCATACCTCTGTAAGTTTTAAACTTTCTGCCCTGGTATATTATAGTCTCTCCTGGTGCTTCATCTGTCCCTGCAAATATAGAACCCATCATTATAGTATTTGCTCCGGCAGCAAGAGCTTTAACGGCATCCCCAGAGTATCTGATCCCACCGTCAGCTATCACAGGTATCTTATATGTTTTAGCTACTTCATAAACATCTGAAATAGCAGTAAGCTGAGGAACACCTATACCAGCTATTATTCTTGTTGTACATATTGAACCAGGACCTATCCCGACTTTTATTGCGTCAGCACCGGCATTAATAAGATCAGCAGCTCCTTCTTTTGTGGCTACATTTCCTGCGATCACTGGAGTTTCAGGGAAAAGACTTTTTATTTTTTTAAGTGTCTGAATAATATTCATCGAATGTCCGTGAGCCGAATCAAGAACCAGAACATCAACACTTGCTTCTATTAGTTTTTTAGCTCTTTCAACGCCATCACTTACTCCTATGGCTGCACCAACAAGAAGTCTTCCCTTTTTATCTCTTGATGCAAAAGGATGCTCGATAACAGACATCACATCTTTTATGGTTATTAATCCTGCAATTTTCTGATTATCATCAACAATAGGAAGCTTTTCAATCTTATTGATGTGAAGAATTTCTTTTGCCTCATCAATACCTGTTTTTACACCTGCTACTATAAGGTCTTTATATGGAGTCATAAGCTCACTTACAAGTTTTCTGGAATTTCTTTCAAATCTAATATCACGATTGGTTAGGATACCTAACAGTTTGCCTTCTTTATCTACTACAGGCAAACCGCCTATTCTATATTCCTGCATTATTTTTTCGGCTTCAAAAACGGGCATTTTGGGACCTATAGTTATCGGATCATAGATAACACCGTTTTCTGCTCTCTTAACTTTCACAACCTCATGAACCTGTTC
>CALMRR010000326.1 GCA_937871925.1 uncultured Petrotoga sp. | reverse complement strand
CATCTGTGATGCTTATGATTCAATGGTTTCAGGCAGGCCATAAAAAAATCTATGACTAAGAAACAAATCATAAAAGAGTTTGCTGACTGCTCCGGAAAACAATTTGATCCTGAACTGTGCATTTTCTTCATAGAAAAGGTTATAGAAAACCTATAGGCTGTTTCAAACGAAACAGCCTATAGTATATTTATGCTTTCTGCTTATCCTCTATACTGTCGTCTTTTTGAGGAGCTTTTTTACTAAGCACTCTCACCAGTATGTAAAGTACTGGCACACAGAATAAAAGATTTACCGTTCCGCTGACCCCAAGACCATATCTGGCCGTAAAACCCATTATTATATAGCCCACAAAGCATACTCCGGCAACCAAAGTAGCATAAGGCATCTGGGTATTTACATGGTCAAGATGGTTACATCCGGCACCTGTCGAACTCATAATAGTTGTATCTGAAATCGGTGAAACGTGATCTCCATAAACTGCTCCGCCAAGAACTGCCGAAATCATAGCCATAAGCAGATCTGTCCGTCCTGTCGAAACAACCATAGGTATGGCCATCGGAATAAGAATAGCAAAAGTTCCCCAGGAAGTTCCGGTTGAGTATGCAACCAGACAGGCTATAAGAAAAAGAATTGCCGGCATGAGCTCTATAGGGAAGTTCTGCGCAGCAAGGGTTCCTATAAACTGCCCTGTCTGAAGATCATTCTTAATTATGGAGCCTATTCCCCAGGCAAGAATGAGTATGCAGTTAGCCGGAAGCATAAGCCTGAATCCTGCCCAGAAAAGCTTGGGATACTCGCCCAATGGAATCAGTTTTCTTGCAGCAAAGTACACTACCGCAAAGATAACCGATATAAGACCGCTGTAGAACAAAGCCTTGGCAGAGTTCATATTCTGAAAAGCATCAAACATGCTGTTTTCACCGCCTAAAAGCTTATAACCGCCTGTGTACAGCATAAAACCTATGAGCATAACTATAAGAAAGAGTATAGGAATTAAAAGATCTATTACCTTACCGTTTTTTGAAGGTGTAATTTCCTTATCTACTATTTTGCTGACCTCTTTTCCTCCGTTATAGAGATCGCCGAATTTTTTTGCCCTTATCTCATGTTCTCTCATCACTCCGAAATCATAACTCTTAAATGCCATAAGAACTACCATAAACATTGTCAGAAGAGCATATGAGTTAAAGACAACCGATGTAAGGAAAACATTGTACGGATTGAATGCGGCAAGCGTATCCTTTCCCACACCCGACTGGGTAAGCTGCGATATGACGTTGGCAACCCAGCTTGATACAGGAGCTATTATGCAGACTGGTGCTGCGGTAGAATCGATTATATATGCAAGCTTGGCACGCGATATCCTGTGCTTGTCCGTAAGAGGCTTCATGACTGTGCCTACTGTAAGACAGTTAAAGTAATCATCCAAAAAAATGAGAACACCCAGGATAAACGTTGCAAAACTCGCTCCTTCACGGGTTTTTATCTTTTTTATAACCCAATTTCCGTAAGCAAGCGCTCCGCCAGCCCTGTTGACAAGTGCCACCAGTATTCCAAGAAAAATAAGGAAGAACAGAATGAAAAGATTCCAGCTGTTGTTGAAATTTTCCCATGAAGAAAAATTTTTCAGCTCAAGATTATCCCAGAAAATGGTTACAATCTTCCCTATTGCTGAAATGATATCCCCGTGGGTAAAGATAAGCGCCCCCACTGCTATCCCGGCAAAAAGTGAGATATATACCTTTTTGGTTATAAGAGCAAGCCCTATAGCTAAAACCGGTGGAATCAGCGACCAATATCCAAACTCCATGATGCACCTCCCATTAAATTAAAAAATTCTCCCTTGTGAGGAGAATTATCATATAAAAATCAAAACCCTCTTTTCGAGGGAGAGATTTCTGTGAGTGATTTGATAGATTTACTATAAAATCATCCATTTGACGGCTCTCCACTATAAGTGACAGTTATACGGGTATTTCCCGCATACCCAGAAGTATAAAAAGAGTCTTTTTTATACCCTTCGGCGGCATTGCCTTTCCCCAGCATATTAAGACTCGTTTGTGTGCAGGGTACTATTCTGTGCCGCTCCTCCGTAATTAATTATTAACTTTGTTATATTATTTTAACTTAAAACTATTGCTTCTTAATTAAAAAGTAATTACAAAAACCACATTTTCATATTTTACTTTTGGTTTTTTTCAAAATCATAACAAGCACGCTCATGCTGACAAGAATCATACCGAATATCTTTAGCGCATTTGGTTTTTCTCCAAGAAAAGCCAGAGCCATGATACTTGAAATAACAGGCTTGAGCATGTATGAAAAAGAACTGACCGAGGCATCAAGTATCTCAAGCGCCTTGAAAAAGGTAATATACGCCAGACCTGTGACAAAAAAACTCACATAGACCAGCATAAGTATTACCTGAAGATTCACTTCAAAGACAAAAGGACTGATACCGCAAGCTTTAAGGATAAAATAATACGGTATCGATGAAAAAAGAAATGAAAGCGGCGCAAATACAGTTGAAGGAATATCTTTTATATACTTTTTACTCATAACTGTATAAAAACCGAACGAAAACGCCGAAAGCAATCCGAAAATTATTCCTTTAACAGAATCTCCCACACTCTTGGAAAGTATTATAGTAATAAGTCCTGCAACACCTATAACTAACGAAAGAATCTTTTGGGCGGTAATTTTTTCTCCAAGTACGAGCCAAGCAATCAAAACCACAAAAACAGGGTTTGAGCTAACCAGTATGGCGGCCGTAGAAGCATTTGAATACTTTACCGCAAGCTGCAGAAATGCCATTGCAATCAATGAGTTTAGCGCTCCGACACCCATCAGCAGAAAAAATCTGCCTGCAGTAAGTTTAAACTTTTTTATTTCACCGGTAAGGAAAGGAAAAATTAAAAGTATCAGCCCGCCGAAAAAGAATCTGAGGAAGGTAATCTGAAAAGGATTAAAAACAGAAGAGAATGGTTTGGTGGCTACTTCAATCGTACTGAAAAAAAATATGGTTACAAAAAGATATATCCAGCCTTTGACAGTTTTTTTCAAGGTAATCCTCCGACTTATGTGATAATACACAAAATTTTAATCTATTTTAAAAAGATTATTTTGTTCTCCGTGATAGAATTGTCTCAGATCTCATAAGGAGGAGTTCAAATGTTAAACGGCGCTCTTGTCATAGTAATTGCGATAGTGGCGTACTATTTTATTATTTTTTCTAAGAAGGTGAAAAAATCTGTCACCACCCTTTTACTGTCTATTATACTTTATATCTTCAATCCTGTAAATACCCTTACATTGGAAAACATCGGAAAGATCATCAGCTTTGAAACCTTGGGCATACTTTTCGGGATGATGATAATAGTTGAATTCCTTAAGGAAAGCGGTTTTTTTACTTTTTCGGCAGTATGGGTTATAAAAGCAAGTAAAGCAAAGTTTTGGGCGGCTTTGTTTTCACTCATGCTCATTACCGCTCTGTTTTCAGCTTTTCTTGACAATCTCATAACCATACTTTTCATATCTCCTATAATCTTTCTTATTACCGATACGCTGGAGATAGATGCTGCTCCGTTTATCATGCTTACTATATTCATAGACAATATCGGCGGGATGTCAACGCTTATCGGAAGTCCTCTTAATATTGTACTGGGCAGCATAAGCAGACTTGATTTTACGCAGTTTATGAAGATAATGTCGGTGATAGCCTTTATTACTTTTATCTCCACATTCACCGTTTTCAGAAAAAAATATACAAAAGCTCAAACAGCGGAGTTTTCAGAAAAACTCAAACGGCTGGGAAATATGAAGCCGGAGAAAGCCATAACAAATAAAAAGCTTCTTATAATATCTATTATAGTATTTGCATTGGTTCTGACAGGTTTTATTTTCAGTTCTGCCATAAAGATCAATTCTGCTCTTATAGCGGTATTCGGAGGGCTAATCCTTCTTTTTCTTTTTAATCACGATTTTGCATCTTTTTCCTCTAGGATAGACTGGGATACGATGTTCTTTTATGCAGGCCTTTTCAGTATTTCATACGCTCTGGATAAAATTGGTGTCACTCAGTCGATAGCCTGGATCTTTAAACCCCTTATAGGCGCTCCCGTGGTTCTCATGCTTTGCTTCATGTGGCTATCGGCCTTTGTCATACCTTTTTTAAGCGCCGTACCAGGAACACTTCTTTTGGCACCTGTAGTAAGAATTCTTATAGGCTACGGGGCACCGGCAGAGTTATGGTATGCGTACGCAGTAGGGGCAAACCTCGGAAGCAACTTCACCCCCTTAGGTGCTGTCCAAAACATCGTCGGAGTTTCACTGCTAGAAAAACATGGCGGAAAAAGCCTTTCTTTCAGTCAGTTTATGAATTACTCCAAAAAAACCTTTTTAGTTTCATTGATCTTGGGAACATTTTTTGTTCTTGGCCTTTATTTTGTAAAGTTCTAATTTTTTTGATTTTTATCAAAAGAGGGAGGGAAAAATGTATAACTCACGCAACGGTTCTCTTTGGGTTTCTTTAGTACTTATTTTCCTTGGAGTCACTATTCTTCTTGGAGTTATCTTTCCGCAAGTGAAAGTATGGGCTTTAATATGGCCTCTGTTCATACTTATACCAGGTGTCGCCTTTGAATTGAGCTTTTTCCAGAGACCTACCCCGATACGTGCTGGACTGCTTGTCCCTGGAGGTATCTTATGTACTATAGGCTTGCTCTTTCTTTTCCTGGGATTTACTGACTACGCCTATATGGCTTTTTTATGGCCTGTATTCATACTGGCACCTGCAGTCGGACTTTTCCAGCTTTATCTGTTTGGTATGAGAATACCTGCTCTTATGATACCGGTAAGTATCCTCAGTATTATTTCCGCATTCTTTTTCATGCTGAGTATGAGTTCAACAGCACCAGGAGCGCTTGTATTCGGAGCATTTCTTATTTTTATAGGAATAGTAATACTTTCTGGAGTTTTCAGGAAAAAATATTGAGACCTGCTTCAGAATGAATTATTCTGACAGCTATATCTACAATATGAGGATCAAACTGTTTGGCAGATTCTTTTTTAAGCTCTGCAACCGCTTCATCGGTGCTTACCGCTCTTCGGTAGGACCGATTGTTTGTCATTGCATCAAAAGCATCAGCCACAGCTATTATTCTTGAAAATACAGGAATCTCACCTTCACGAAGTCCTTTTGGATAACCTCTGCCGTCATAACGCTCGTGATGATAAAGAACTATTTCGGCAATATCTTTAAGACCTTGATTCCTGTTAAAAAATTCATATCCGTAAACAGGATGCTTTTTTATCTCATCATATTCATCAACAGTTAGTTTGGCAGGCTTGTTCAGTATACCCACCGATATGAGGATTTTGCCTATATCGTGAACCAAACCCGCCCAGTATACTTTTTCGCATTCATTTTCGGCATATCCCATTTCAGCGGCAATACCTCTGGAGAGAACTGCAACATTCTTAGAATGACCTTTAGTATAGGGATCATGCATATCAAGTATATTCAGCACAGCCGATATCACTTCCTCCTGAACTCTGTTCTTCATAGACAAAAAGTTCTTGTACGCCATGAAGGAAGCTGCAATATTCGCAAAGCTCCGAAGCGCTTTTTTTGATTCCTCTGTGAAAACATAGGGATTGTTTTCTCCTATATCAAGAGATATATTTCCCACAAGTCTGTTTTCGATCTCCATGGATACTATCATAGACTCTTTTACCCTGACGGAAGCCTCATTGATCTTTTCGAAAAGTTCCTTCGGAAGTATTTTTCTGTTTTCCTCAAATATATGATTTACTATCTTTATATCACGTGCATCTATCATATACTCAGCCTTAAGATCAAGTTTCCTGAGCTTTTCAATATCATGCCCCACAGCCGAAACAAAGTACCATCTGTCCTCATCTACCAAGGATATGCTTCCGTAATCCGCCTCAGGCACTATTTTGAAAGAAGCCTTCAGAAGCTCGTCAAAAAAAGTCTGCTCACTCAGACCTTTCTTGAATATGGTCTTGGAAGAAATATCTATAAGTGTCTGAAGCTTAAGTGTAAGGTCCTCGGTATGCCTGTACGCCGTCTGAAGTTCAATATTTTTCGTCTGGATCTCTCTTGTGCGTCTGCGCAGCTTTATAAAAAGTATCGTCAGAAAAACAATCATCACCAAAAGAACTGCAAATACAGCCATAAATATGTTGTTATATATATCCTTCATTCTGGAGTAGTTATATAGATCTTCTCCAAACCATTTTTTGTATACTTTATCAAAGGTACCGTCTTTTTTTATTCTTGAAAGTGCTTGGTTAAGCTCTTTAAGAAGTTCTTTATTACCCTTTTTTACGGCAAAAGCATAGTAATTTGAGTCCAGGCGGTCTGTCAACACCAGCTTTTTTCCTGCATTCTGCGCATTTATAAAATACTGTGCCGCATTGTAATCTCCCACTACCAGGACATCGGCACTTTCGTTGAGAAGATACTCAAGGGCAGTTTTATAGTCAGGAGCCTTCAAAATGTTTTTATATCCGTTTTTCACAAGCCAATCATGTGAAGCTGTACTCTCTTCAACGGCAGCTATCAGTTCTGTACTGTCTTTGATCGACCTTATATCTGAACCATAACGTTTAAAAACCACCATATCCATTTTCAGGTACGGATCACCAAAATCAAAGTTTCTTAGGCGGGATTCAGATACTTTCATTCCCATTAGAAAATCGGCTTTTCCCGAAAGCACTTCCTCCTGTGCCTGAGTCCAGTCTTTTAGGTGTATATCAAACATTCTGCCGGTTTCATTAGATAAAGAAAACATCAGATCGACTAAAAACCCATCAATCTGACCGTCTTCATTTAAAAATTCATATGGAGGAAAGTTTTTATCCCCAAGAACTCTTAACTGTTCACTTGAAAAAATATTGCAGTTTATTAAAAAAAGAGTAATTCCGAGTATGATATATTTTTTCATAATCTCACCCAATATTAAACATACATATAATATTATTTATTATATTATACATCAATGTAACTAATAAAAATAGAGTGGAAATTATCATTTTTAACTGATTATCATTGTTTAAAAAAGACCTTTATCTTTTTAATATATCTTTTTAAACTTTTTGTAATTATTAAAAATTCTTATAAGATAATTATTTTATCTTCAGCAGGAGGAATTTTATGACCAAAAGTGAGCTTGACAGAATTTTTGAAGATCAGAAACGTTTTTTTGAAACCGGTTATACTAAAGATGTGAAAAATAGAGTAGAACTGCTTTCTAAGCTAAAAAAGAAAGTATCTGACTCCGAAGATCTTATATGCTCAGCTCTTGAAAAAGATCTTGGAAAAAGCAGGACAGAAACCTTTCTTACAGAAACCTATATGCTCATGACAGAAATAAATTATTTTATGAAAAACATACCTGCTCTTTGCGCACCAAAGAAAGTAAAAACTCCTCTCTCGGCTTTTCCCGGCAAAAGCCTAATATTTGCTGAACCTTACGGTAATGTTCTTATTATATCTCCCTGGAACTATCCACTGCAGCTTGCGCTTGCTCCTCTTGTTGGAGCTGTTGCAGCAGGCAACTGCGTTATACTTAAACCTTCGGAATACGCACCGCACACAGCTACTGTGCTGGAAAAAATTATTTCCGGAGTATTTCTCAAAGAGCATGTATGCACAGTCTGCGGTGGCATTGAGGAAACCTCATATCTTCTTGAAAAACCAAATGATTACATTTTTTTTACAGGCAGCCCTCAGGTAGGAAAAGTTGTAATGGAAAAAGCAGCTCTGAATCTCACTCCGTTGACTCTTGAACTGGGTGGAAAAAGCCCGTGCATAATCGACCGCACAGCCGATATTACTCTGAGTGCCAAAAGAATTGCTTGGGGAAAGTTTATAAATGCAGGTCAGACATGTGTAGCCCCTGATTATATTCTGATAGAAGAAGAAATAAAAGAACAGTTTATAAAAGAACTTGTAAAGTATATAGAACTTTTCTATGCTTCTGTGGATAAAGACCATCCAAATGGCTATGCACAACTTCCCAGAATCATAAACGAAAAACATTTCTCACGATTAGAAGGATACATTAAAAATCAGAAGGTTATCTATGGCGGTATCTGTGAACGCGAAAAACTTTTTATATCGCCTACAGTCATAGAAAATCCTTCTCTTGACTCCCCTGTAATGCAAAATGAAATCTTTGGACCTATTCTACCTATAATAGAAGTAGCCAACAGAGAAAAAGCCAGAGAAATAATACAGAAGTACCCAAAACCTCTTGCATTGTATATTTTCTCAAACGATCCTGAGTTTGTATCAACATCGGTCAATACTATTTCAAGCGGCGGAGCCTGCATAAACGACACTATATCGCATATTACCTCAGAGTATCTGCCCTTTGGCGGAGTAGGAAACAGCGGGATGGGAAGCTACCATGGCAAGAGCTCCTTTGATACCTTTACCCATTATAAGAGCGTGCTTTTCAAGGGAAAGTTCGATATAAAAGAAAAGTATCCTCCTTATAGCGAAAAATTTTTACTTAACCTAATTAAAAAGACCGTATCCAAGTAAGAAAAAAGAAAACTCCCCATATGAAGGGGAGTTTTTTATTCTGTCTGAAGGGTTAGACTAAACTGAAAACCATCTTTATACTTAACGCTCATTTCAACCGGAATCCTGAAAACTCCGCCAAAAGAAAAAGGAAGCTCAAAGCCAGCTTTTATAGTATGATTAATTTTTTTAAAATCATCCACCGTCAGAAAATAATCTAAAAAAACATACGCATCATTCAGATATATGAACTGAGCAATATCAAAGTTCATATCTTTCATCAAAGAAACTTTTATCTTCTCGTTCAGATAAACTTTCTGGTCAAAGCTGCCAAATACCGTATCGGGATTGACTCTTCCCATCTCATCACCATAGGCATAGCCTAAGCTAGAATAGAAGGTAGCGCTTGCAGCCTGATTGATACTTCCGGCTTGAAACTCATAATTGAACTTTTCAAAGTCTGTTGAAAATCTGCTGTCAAAAAAGCATCCGTTTTCTTCAAGCCTGTTTGAAACGGTTGTATCATAGCGAAAATCTGCAAAGTTGTACCAAAGCTTGCTAAACTTATTGTAGTGCCCCAAGTTAACGGAAAAAAGATTTTTATATTCCTTCAAAAAGTAGTTCTTGAAATCAATCCTGAAGGAATCGTCTATTATGTAGTCAAAGCTGATTCTGCTGTTTTCGAACGGAAAGTAATAAAGCTTTCCGTTGATAAAAGTATCAAGGCTGAAATCATACTTCACAATTTCCCCGGCAGAAAGCCTGAAATCCCCAAATTCAGAGTAGATAAAAGCTCTCATCATCATGTTTTCTTTCAGGACGGGAGAAATTTTAAATGTATAATAAAAATCACGCGGCCTGTATATGGACTCTGTTTTGAAATCTGTATATATCTTCTTATAATCTATCTCCTTAGGCTCAATACTGTTCTTTTCTATAGAATACTGAGAAAATATATCGTTGTTCTTTACCCATTCCTTCCCTTCAATATAGCCTATGTCGTAAAGCTCTATGGCTTTTGAAAAATTTTTGGGATCTATCTCACTGCTGACATCCATATTAAATATGTGGTCATAGTCTATCTTATCTGCCGAATAAAGATTATTGGCATAAAAACCCCCAATATCTATAAGAAGGTAGGCTATATTTATAATACTGCTGTAATCCCTGCTGGTTACAATTCTGGGATTGGGCGTGATACGCATCAGAAACGTCTTGTCAGTTCCAAAACGGTCTTTAGGATACTTAACCATAAGATCTTTCGGCCCTATATCAGAGTAAGAACCATCAGGA
>CALMRR010000325.1 GCA_937871925.1 uncultured Petrotoga sp. | reverse complement strand
CGAAATCCTGTCCGCGTCCGCCTTCAAAAGCCAACTTGTAAGTGTATGAAATCAGTATGTCAGTTTCTCCGGCATAAGTGTTTGTATTTGCCATTGCGGGATTTCCGGCAGTAAGAAGGTATATGTTGACAAAATTATTGAAGTTGAAAGCAAAGCTCATTACCAATAATGGAGCGACAGAGACCATCAGAAGAGGAAATGTGATCTTCCAGAACTGCTTAAATCTGCTTGCGCCGTCAATTGATGATGCTTCATAAAGTTCTTCGGGTATACTTTGGAGAGAACCCAAAGTAACTGTCATCATATATGGAAAGCCAAGCCATGTATTTACAATTAGCACCGCCACTTTTGCCAAAAATGGATCATTAAGCCATTTTAGTGGTTCAAATCCCAAAGGAGTGACTAAAAATTTGTTTATGAATCCGTATGTTTCGTTAAAAAATCCGTTCCTCCAGACCAGAACCGAAATAAATGCGGGAATGGCCCAGGGAAGTATGAGAAGTGTTCTGTAAACCATTCTTCCTCTTAAGCCTTTGTCGTTAAGAGCCAGTGCCAGCATAAGTCCTATCGCAAAGGTGAATAAGACGCTCAGTCCTGCGTATGTAAATGTCCATATGAAAATCTTTATAAAAGGTCCTGTTATCTTTGGATCCTTGAAGATCTTTTCAAACTGTCCGGTTCCGATATCCTGCACATATCCTTCAAGGCGCACCAGACTGCCGCTTTCATCATAATCCCAGAATGCACCGTCTTTTTCGGTGAGATTTCTTGAAGCAAGTTTGTTAACAACAATAGTTTTATAAATATTGCGCTGACCTATATTTTCAGTTGTGACAAGAATATCGTACTTTTTATAGGTTTCGGAGAACTTTCTGTATATGTTTCTGTCTGACAGTCTGAACTTAAGTGCATCGTAGCTTATCTCAAGGTTGCCGATGTACTTCTGTCTGAGTACGGAAGTATAAAAAGCCGAGTTCCCGGCGACAGACGGATCATTGATAGAATAGAAGTACGAGTAACGGACTCCTTGCG
>CALMRR010000324.1 GCA_937871925.1 uncultured Petrotoga sp. | reverse complement strand
AGGAAGCTCAGATGGCTCTTTACAAGGAAAAAGGGTTCAATCCTGCGAGCGGTTGTCTTTTTGCTTTAATACAGCTTCCAATATTTATTGTGCTTTGGCAGGTTATACAGTATTTCGGAGAAAGCTTTGCTTACAACCCCAGATTCCTTATCTGGCAGGATCTTTCTGTCGGAGGATGGGCGGAAAACTGGTTATTTATAGTAGTAAGCTTGCTCGCGTATATAGTAAATGCAATGCTTTCTTCTCAGGATGTAAAAGCGGCATGGCAGACCATACTTATGAGCCTTTTGTTTCCCTTCATGCTTATAGGCCTGCCTTCCGGTGTTTTTATATACTATACTCTAAATGCAATATTGCAGGTGGGTATTACACTGTTGGTTAATTTCTTATATAAGTCAAAAGGCATAGGTTTCAGGGATCTGTTCGGTCTTGGCCCTAAACCAGTGAGGAGGTGAAATGCTTGATAAAGTTAGATATCAAACAGTATACGGCAAAGACAGCCGAACTGGCATATGAAAATGCTTTGAACGATTATAAAGTTCCAAAGGAGGAACTTTCATTCACTGTTATACAGGAGGCCGCTAAAACCGGTTTTTTGGGATTAAAGACCATTCCTGCTATAGTAGAGGTATATCTGAATGAAAACCATCTTTTGGCAAACCTTCAGGATTTCTTAAATATTATTTTAGATAAATTCGAGGGAACTTTTTATTCTAACCTTAAGATATTTGGTAAAACCATAGTAGTATCGCTTGAAGGAGAAGGACTCGAAAAACTTATAGGCAAGTATGGAAGAACTTTGGGAGCACTTCAGCATCTTCTCATGATATATGTGAACAGGATGACAGATACTAAGATAGATGTAAAGCTTGATATAGGCGAGTACAGGAAAAACAGAAAAAAGCATATAGAAGAAATAGCTGATTCAACGGCACGTAAAGCTATAAGGGAAGGGAGTACCGAGCTTGCACCTATGTTTTCATTTGAGCGCAAGATAATACATGAGTACATAAGAAAGAATTTTCCTCAGCTTGAAACCAAATCTGTCGGTCTTGAGCCATACAGAAAGGTCGTAGTGTATGCAAAGGAACTTCAGACCACAGGTTCAAAAAAGAGGTGATTTCTATGGTAAAAAAGGCAGTTATCGGCAAAGCCGAAGATATTCAGCCTGTTTTAATGAATAACGATAAAGTGAAAAATGTTGAAAAAAGAGTACTTATAGGTAAGAAAATTGGTGCAGGAAATTTTGTTATGAGGCTTTTCAAGGTTGGTCCCGACGGACACTCTCCCAGACACTCCCATGTATGGGAACATGAGATCTATATTATTAAGGGAACAGCAGGAATATTTGATGGAGAAAAGGAAGTTGCGGCCCCTGAGGGAAGTTATGTTTTTGTGCCCGGTGGTGTGGAGCATCAGATAAAAAATATCGGAACCGGAGAAATGCACTTTCTTTGTCTTATTCCAAGCACAGCTGATGAAGAATAAAAAAATGCGCAGTTTATACTGCGCATTTTTCTTAATAGGCTGTACATGATATAATTGCACGGGGGATGATTTTATGAATACGTTGGATATCATTGCGCTTAAGGAAGTAAA
>CALMRR010000323.1 GCA_937871925.1 uncultured Petrotoga sp. | reverse complement strand
TTGAGATAAAAAAACTTACAGGAGGTAATACCGCTTCCAAAAACACAGAATGGGATATTTTGAATTATTTTCCGAAAATTCAACAACAGCTCGGCGGATATATAGAAAAGCTTGAACATATTTATAATAAAGTGTTACAGCTTAACAACTAAAAAGGTAGCAGTCAAGAGCTTATCTCGCTTGCAGGCGCAATAAGGAGTCTGTCTTTTCTGAGAAAGGAACCAGATCTGATTCCAAGGAGGTTTTCACTTCTGAATGAAGGAACTAGCTCTGTTGTAAAGGAACTTTCTAAGGCTCTTACCGAATTTGAGAACCAGCCTTTGCAGCTTGATCAGATCTATATATACACAGATGAAAAAGCTCTTCCGGATTATAGGGTTTCTTTTTTAAAAAGGATAAGTGAGGGTTTCAAAAGATTTTTCTTTTCTTTTCTGCCTAAGAATAAAAGCTTTTCAAAGGACGGTACTGTTCTGAGGGTGTGGGTAAACCGTTCAAGGAACTATGTTGAACTGCTTCAGAAGATAACTGACAGTGATTTTACAGCTAAAACAGGTATAAAGGTTGATTTTTCGATTATGCCTGACGAACAGAAGCTTATTCTTTCAAATGCATCCGGAACTTCTCCGGATATAGCCCTGACTATAAGCAACTGGCTTCCTTTTGAGCTTGGGATAAGAGGAGCAGCCCTTGATCTGAGACAGTTCTCTGACTTTGGTGAGGTTATATGTGAGTTTGCTCCCGGGGCGCTGCTGCCGTATGTATATGAAAAGGGATGCTTCGGACTTCCTGAGACACAGGATTTTTATGTTTTGTTTTACCGCAAGGATATAATGGAAAAGCTTAATCTTCCCATTCCCGCAACTTGGGATGAGGTTATGCTTATTTTACCGGAGCTTCAGAGATATGGAATGAACTTCTATCTTCCCATAGCGGGAGCTTCCGGGTTTAAGCCAGTTACTGTTACAACGCCCTTTATTTATCAGTATCATGGTGAGCTTTATTCTGAGGACGGCTTTAGAACAGCTCTGGATGAACCGAACTCTTTAAAGGGTATAGAGCTTATGACCAAATTGTTTACTCTATACGGGCTGGAACTTCAGGTTCCAAATTTCTTTGAGCATTTTAGGA
>CALMRR010000322.1 GCA_937871925.1 uncultured Petrotoga sp. | reverse complement strand
GAAAATAAGCTTGATTCCCAGGCCGTAAGAAACAAACTTATTCAGTATCTTGTGATTGACGACCTTACAAAATCGTCTGTCGAGGAAACAAAGGAAAGTATAATCAATGTTCTGTGGAAAAAGTATGAAATGAAAAAAGAAGAGTTTGGTGAGGACTTCCATAAACTCATAAAGTTTGTGATGCTCAGAATCATAGATGAAAGGTGGAGGGCGCATCTTGATGCTATTGAAGCGCTTAAGGAGTCTGTTAACCTAAGAGCATACGGTCAGAAGGATCCTGTGCTTGAATTTAAAAAAGAATCATATGTTATGTTTGAAAATCTTATAGACAGTATATACGATGATGCCGTTTCGTATCTTTTGAGAATAGTAAAAGTAGATCCTAATAAGGAAGAGGAGCAAACAAAAAAGATGACCGTGAACCTTAACTTCAGCCACAACGAAGGTTCAGCATCAAAAAATGATTCAAAATCAGAGCAGATAAAAAAAGGGAAAAAACATTTTAAAGTAAAAAAATGAAAAGACGGGAAACCGTCTTTTCATTAAGCTGATAATTTTCAGATTTAAATTATATGATATAATTTCATAGAACTTTGTATTGTTTAAACCGGGAGGAACATATGATAGAGTATGAAGTAAAACAAAGAAAAATAGATATTGTTCAAAGATACAAAAATCTTAAGGCACTTTTCAATCTTGAAGAATCCCATGAAGAGCTTCAAAGGCTTGAATCTCAAACGACGGCCCCTGATTTCTGGAACGATCCCAAGAAGGCAGAGACTCTCATGAGGCAGGTTCAGAACATAAAGGATGAGCTCAAAGTTTTTTCGGAGCTTGACAAGCTGGTGGAGGATCTTGATGCTGCCTTAGAATTTGCCGAGGAAGAAGCAGAAATGGAAGAACCTTTTTATGAGATACTTAAAGAAACGCAGGAAAAAGTAAGAGACTTTGAGTTTAAGCTGCTGCTTTCAGGAAAGTATGACAGTTCCAATGCTTTTGTGACCATCCATCCCGGGGCGGGCGGAACGGAGTCTCAAGATTGGGCAAGTATGCTTTTGAGAATGTATATACGTTGGAGTGAAGCCAA
>CALMRR010000321.1 GCA_937871925.1 uncultured Petrotoga sp. | reverse complement strand
TAAGTATCTTTCCTATGTCATGCAGAAGACCGGCCCAGAATATCTTTTCCATATCTTCCTGGCTCATCATCATTTTTTTAGCTATATTCAGAGCTATCTCGGCAATATTGCTGGAATGACCCTTGGTATACTCATCATGAACTTCCAGAATGTTTACCATGGAAGTTATAACCTCTTTCTGGAAGGAACTTCTCACATCAGAGTACCTTTTAAAGGTAAGAAAAGCATTGGCAATATTGGAAAAAGCTTTTAGAATTTTTATGGAATCTTTTGAAAATGCTTTTTCAGAATTTTCATCAATATCAAGGTCAATATTACCAAGATACTCTCCGTTAACTACAAGTGGTGCTATGAGCGAGTACCTCACAGGCATAGATGCTTCCTCTATTCTTTGGTATATACCGTCTGGAAGTTCTTTATTCTGATCCCTAAGCTTCTCAACAATAACCGGTTCGCAAAAAAATACAAGATATGATTTTTTGAGCGGTATAAGTTTAAGCTTTTCCATATCATGCCCGACTGCGGCAACAAAGGTCCATTTATCGCCATCAACCAGGGAGATACTGCCGTAATCTGACTCCGGAATAATCCTCATAGCTGTTTCCAAAAGTCTTTTAAAAAAAGTTTCGTCTTTATTGATAGTATCAAAAAAGGCTACTGATGCCATGTTTATAAGATCCTCGAACTTTTCTGAAAGCTCTTCGATCTGCTCAAAAGAATGTTCAAGCTCTTTATTTATTGCCATTAGTTCGTTATTAGCATATGTAAGTTCACGGTTTTTCTCATTCAGTTCTTTGGTTTTTAAGTTTACAAGCCTTTTAAGAAAGTTTGACCAAAGTAAAAATACTATAAATATGATACCTGAGGCAATCATTCCTATATAAAGGATCCGTCTCATTATGTTTGAAGGATCTGTCTGGCCTTTCCATTTTTTTAGTATATCCTGAACCTTTTTGGAAGGTATCTTAGCAAAGCCATCCTCAACAACCTGGAGCAAGTCTTGGCGACCCTGAGGAACTCCTCTTCTTACTTTTTCAGTATAAAGGGGCTCTGATATTTTAAACAGGTCAAGGGATTCATATTTGTTGAGATAATAAAGCACTGCAGGCATATCGGCGACAAAAACCTTTATTTCACCAGAAATTGCAGCTTTTACGAGCGCTTCGTTGGTAGGGTATTCTATCACTGTTTGTATACTATTGGTATGAAGGTAATTAACAGCAAAATCCGATTCCACTGCTCCTACCGTAAAGCCTTTAAGAGAGGATACGGAGTTAAGAGAAGTAATCATATTACCGAAGAATATTGCAGCATCTACGTTATCGTACGGTTTAGAAAAGTCTATATATGCATCTCTTTCAAGATTATAAAAGATACCGTCCATAACATCAATTTCATTGTTTTTAAGCATTGCAAGACCCTCTCTAAGGGTCACAGGCACAAATTCAACCTCAATACCGGTCTGTTTTTCCCATTCAATCCACAGATCGATTGACAGCCCGGAAAGCTTACCCTGTTCCATTTCAAGCACATAAGGAACATATGCCGGGGTAACGGCTACATTTATTTTTTCAAAAGCCATCAAAAAAGCTGCAGCCAAGAAAATATACCCTAAGATAAAGTATTTTATCCGCATGCTTCACCATAATCTTAAAAATAATATATTAATTTTGATACCCAGGTTACAAATTATATTATATCATAAATCTTTGATATATTTTGCTTTAATTATATGTATCTGAATCCTGTAACGGCAAATGTATACAGTTTACTATTCCTGCTTTTTTTCCATACAGCTGTCACAGGGCAGGAAAACTCCGGCGCAATTCTTCCGTTCAATACCCAGTATCTTGAATCATCATTATTGTATATACCGGGATTGGCTAGAATTTCAAGTTCTATAGGTTTATCAGCAAACCATACTTCATTTATGCTTCTTTCTGAAGACAGAACAGAATAAATCTCATCCTGAATGGCTTTACATGGGAAGGGTTTTATATTTACCAGAGCTATATTCTTTGAAAGCGGACCTATTATCTTTACATTAGCAATACTCCTCTCATACTCAAATTGATCCAGTATGTCATGAATGACTTCATTAGAAAAACATACAGCCCTCGCATGAAAATCTTTTGATACATTCATCTTGAGAAGATGTTTCAGCTTGCATCCTTCTCGGTTGTAGTTTTCTCCTATTTTGGGAATGGTCACTCCGTAATACTCAAGGATCTTTCTTATTTCAACTTTATCCAACCCTATAAGCGGAGAGTAAAAGCCATCCATAAACTTTATGCCGGTCTTGCCCCAACTATCCGAAAGGTTTGCCCCGGATGCAATTATGCCTTTATATACAAACTTCCTGACCTGTCCCATCTTTATATTTTTGGTACAGCTGTTGCAATTGGGACCATGATACATCAGAGCAGTCTGTTCATCCTCGCCTGGAATGAAAAAAAGTCTCAGCCCCATTTGAGCTGAAAGGCTTAATACCGCCTGAATACCTTTTGAAAAAGAGTATGGTCCAAAGCATACATTAAGCAGGGTTACCCTATCACTTCCAAGGGCATCTTTGGCCAAAAGCGCAACCACCGTACTGTCAAGTCCTCCGGAAAAAGAAACATAAAGCCTTTCCTGCCCGACAGTTTGTACTATATCGTCCTTGATTTTTTTTATAAGTTCCAGGATACCGTCCAATTTGAACACCTCATTTGTCTTTTTCGGCATAATGATTATACATCATATTTTTTATCGTAAGATATTTTTACAGTCAATTAATATTCTTCGTACTCTTTATATTTAGTGAGTTACGATATTGTTTACCTTTGTTATTATAAAATTTTCACTAATTTAATATTCATAAGCATCTATGATATAATTTTATATAAGAAAAATTTTTTATTATTCTAACAAGGGGGAATACCATGAAGTTTTCGGCAAAACTTATTTTAATTGTTCTTGTGTTCGCCATACTTCCTATGCTTGTATTTTGGAAGGTATCTTCCGGTGAAACTCAAAAAGCTTTGAAAACGCTTACTTTATCTAAAGTTCAGCTTTTATCAGATAAGCTCTACGACGATCTGCAAGCTTATTACGCCGGGTTTCAGAAATCGGCAGAAACCATATCTAAAATAGATTTTCTTCCTATGCTTGCAAAAAACTACTCTGACTTATTTTCAGATAATCCCAAGATGAAAGAATACGTAAAGAAGGTGTATCTTGAGCTGAATCCGGAAAATGAAAAAAAAGTTTTGGAACGTCCGTCCGTAGCAACACAACAGCTTCTGGAGGAACAGTACGGTGATGATTACTATTCGATGAGTGATTATGATCTCTTTCACAGCAACTATCATAAGGTACTTTTGAACTTCACTGCCACTGAGAAACTTGAAGATCTTTACCTTATAGACAAAAACGGAAATATCATATACTCTGTATGCAAAGATAGAGATTTTGCCCAGAATATCTTATCTTCAGACAATCCTATTGGAAAGTTGTTAACTCAGCTCAAAGATCAGAACGCAGAAAACACTTTTCCCGTACTAGGTAACTTTTCTTATTATGAGTCTAAAAATAAGTATATGGCGTTTTATGGAATACCTGTAAAAAAGTACACTATAGAAGGATATCTTGTTATAAGCAAGGAAATAAAAGATATTGAAGATATCGTAAAAAGAGAAACCGATAAAAATAATACTCTGAGGTTTTTTATATCAGATGAAACCAATACCGTACTGAATACTCTCAAAACTTCCGGAGAGATAAATTTTGGAGATCTGAGAAAAAACTACCTTCAAAATGACGGAACCGCAGAATATAAATCTTACGACGGTAAAGATGTTCTGACTGCGTATAAAAATCTTGTACTAAGCTCCGGTTCACTTATGCTGGCTGTGGAAATTCCAAAGGAAATCGCATTTGAAAGCCTTAGGAGAATTGATCTTATAAATACCGTAATAATTATAGTGGTTGGTGTTGTTGTTGTATTACTCATTACCTTGTTCTCCAGCTATCTCATAAAACCTGTGGAAAAAATAAAATCCTCTGTCGAAAACATTGCACGCGGCGATATATCAAAGCTTGTAATGATAAAGAGAAAAGATGAGTTTGGAATGATGGGAAAGCTTTTTAACCAGATAAGCGGATCCATAAAAGACATAATTCTGAAGATACGAACAGAAACAGCTGAGCTTGACAGCTCTTCGGTCATCTTAAAAGATAAATCGCAGGCAAATATAGAACTTTCGCAAAAGCTTAAAGAGTCTCTGAGTATGATTCAGAAAAATACAGAAAATGTTGCTGCATCTGTTGAAGAAACCACAGCAAGCATAGAAGATGTTTCGACAGGTGCAAAACTTATAAGCACTTCGGCATTAGAGCTTAACTCCAAAACAGATGAGATTGTAACTAAAATAGGCGCGAGTAAGAATGAAATAGCCGTTATGCTTGAAAATGCAGATAAGATCAAAAACCTTATGTCATCAAACAACCAAAATATTCAGGAACTTTCAGGAAAGACAGAATCAATAAAAGATATTACTCAATCTATCCACAGTATTGCAGAACAGACGAACCTTCTTGCACTCAATGCAGCTATTGAAGCGGCAAGAGCAGGAGATGCCGGAAGAGGTTTTGCTGTGGTTGCCGAGGAAGTACGAAAGCTTGCGGAAGAAAGCAAAGTCGCAGCGGCAAAGATCGAAGACAATATCGAATACCTTGTTAATGACTCCATGGAGGTTGCAAAAGAAAGCGAAGGAGTAACAAACAATGTAATCGGAATAGTATCGAGCATTAAAAATATAGGAAAAAGCCTTGAAGATGTTTTGGAATCAATCTCTATGATATCTTCCATGATAGATAACACAACATCAAGCGCACAAAGCCAGGGAGAAAACATAGAACAGGTTGGAAATGCAATGAATACTATAAATACAGCAGTAACCAATATAGTTGCGGAGATAGACTCCATAAACGAGGAAATAGATACCCAGTCTGATATAATAACAGAAGTTGCACATATCTCCGAAAGAATAAACAGCACTGTGCTTAAGCTTAGTGAGTTCGAGAAAAAATTTAGGCTATAAGGAGGTACCGATGTCACAGACTGCCGAATTTTTAGGATGGATAAATGTTTTTCTTGTAAGCATAAATACTCTTCTCTACCTAACCAGACTGATTTATAAAAAGATCGGTTTAAAAAAAACCACTGAGTTTTGGATAACCTATAAAAAGATGATGGCGGTTTTAAAAAAAGTACACATTTTCAGTGGACTTGCTGTTATAATCCTTGGCTTGGTACACGGAGTAATGATGCTTGGCGGCAGCTTGTATATGCACACCGGGTTGCTCGTCTGGATAAACATGCTCTTCCTTTTTGGCATATTTGCACTTTCAAAACTTTCAAAAACTTTTAAAAAGATATGGATCCTTCCTCACAGACTCTTAGCTATGACATTATGGGGACTGTTG
>CALMRR010000320.1 GCA_937871925.1 uncultured Petrotoga sp. | reverse complement strand
AAAGTTCTCTGAACTCCCTGCATAGGCAGAAATCACCTTGTTCATAAATACTATGAACATCACAATCCCTACTGCAAAGTTCACCAGTCCGCAAGAAAGAACTGTAACCGCTGACCATAGTGAAAAACCTTCGACCCAAAAAATAAAGGATAAGTTAAAAAAGAAAAGCAGAATAAAAAAAATCTGAAGAAGCTTTTTCTCAAATGTGCCTTTATCGAAGTATTTTGCAAGTATATAAAAATTCAACACAGAAAATATACATGCCATAAGATGGACAAGTCCGGAGGTCAGAAAGTAGGGAATACGGTATATAAAACCCAAAATAAGCCATATTGCAACAAAGATCACCGGGCTTATACCAGTCTTAAACTTCCTTATATCAAAAAAATCACATAATCCGTCGAAAATCAAAAAATAATACATAAAAACTAAAAAAAGAGAGATAAAAGGAATCACAGAAAAGTTTACATGAAAGCTGAAAACATCAATTGAGCATTTAAAAGCAAAAAAAGCCATGCGAAGATGAACTTACGCACAGAGCTTTTGTTATCCAGACTTTTTATGTACAAAAACATCAAAAATAAGCCCAAAGAAGCTACTATTCCCCAGATGCCGAAAGAGTAAAGCCAATCATGCATAATAATCCCTCCGCACTGTTTTGTTATTATTATATCATAAAAAGTTGTTTTATTCGTTAATTGACCATCCATAAGCAAAACAAAACCGGCCTGACGGCCGGTAAATTAAAACTGAACTTCTGGAGTTTCTTTCTTTTCTGCGGGAACCTCAAAATAATCTTTCTGTTCAAACCCCGAGGCACCGGCAACTATACTTGAAGGAAACTTCTTAATCTGCATATTGAATGCCTTTACAGAATCATTATATCTCTTTCTTGCCACCGACAATCTGTTTTCTGTACCCGACAGCTCATCCATGAGAGATATGAATACCTTGTCTGATTTAAGCTCCGGATAGTTTTCAACAACAACAAGAAGTCTGGAAAGTGCTCCGTCAAGTTCATTCGACGCATCCATCTTTTCTTTTGCGCTTGAAGCCCCGGCAAGTTTAGCCCTCGCATCTGAAACACTCTGTATAACTGTTTTTTCCTGGGCTGCAAAACCTTTTACCGTATTAACAAGGTTAGGAATGAGATCTGCCCTGCGCAGAAGCTGGTTGTCAATTTCCGACCAACTGGAAGTAACAGACTCTTCTGAACTTACTAAGGAGTTATAGGTACCGAACCACCAGAAAACTCCTATAAGAACTACAACAACGATAACCGCAAGAGTAATCCACAAACCCATAAGTCCTTTTTTTGCCATATCTTTCCTCCTGAATTTATATTCTGTTCCCAAACATATGTCCTTATATTATTACTTCCTATATTAAAACTTTCTTCCTGCTCCGCCGCCGCCTGAAGAACCGCCTCCAAATCCTCCGAAGCCTCCTCCAAACCCTCCGCCCTTCCTGCCGCCCCCAGAAATTATAACCGGAGGAACATATGTTTTTTTAGGGATAATATAACTCTTTGAACCTCTGTTCCCGCATTTGGGACAGTAGAAGTACCTTATTCCGCTTCCTGCATGCGAGTAGGTTGCACGTTCTACTATCTGTTCATTTTCAAGCTTCATTCTGGTACCACACTTGGGACACTTGGGTCTGGTGTAGAACGAACCCGCTGCTGATCCGGAAACTATCACAATAAGTGCAATCACAAAAAACACTATTATCTCAGGACCGATTTCGTCCATAAAGCTG
>CALMRR010000319.1 GCA_937871925.1 uncultured Petrotoga sp. | reverse complement strand
GTTGGGGAAGGAAAGGATACAATAACGGTTGAAAAGGAAGGAAACAATATACTCATAGCTTACTCTCCAAGATATTTGAGAGAAGCGGTTGAAAAAATAGAAACAACCGAATTTGAGTTCAATATATCCGGAGAAACCAATCCTACGGTTTTAAAACCTTTTAACGATAACAACTATATGTATATAGTAATGCCTATAAGGTTAGTTTAAAAATGGATCTCAGGACAGGCTTAGGTTATGATATACACCCTCTTGTGCAGGGCAGACCGCTTGTTGTAGGGGGTGTTATTATTGAGAATTCAAAAAAGCTCGGACTTGAAGGGCATAGCGATGGTGATGTTCTTACACATGCTTTTATGGATGCCATTATAGGGGCATGCGGGTATGGTTCGATAGGAGAGTTTTTCCCTCAGGAGCCTCAATGGAAGGACTCAAGAAGTATTTTTCTTTTGAAGGAGCTTTGCAGGGTGCTGTCGGGGAAAGTAACGATAGAAATATTTAATTTTGATTGTATAGTTATTTCCGATATAGTAAAGATTACCCAGTATGGTCAGGAAATGAAAGAAAATCTTTCGGATGCAGTTGGAGTACTTCCCCAAAAAATAAATATTAAAGGAAAAAGCGGAAACGGAGTAGGGTCAAGTTCATCTTCCAAATCAGTAGAAGCATATGTTTCCGTACTTTTAAGTATTGATAGTTCCCGGAGGGAATAGGCATGAATCAGATGAAAACCCGTAATTATCTGTATTTTTTACATTTTTTAACTTCCATAATCATAAACTCAGTTGCTCCGCTTATGACTACCATACAGTCCGAATATACCGTCAGTATTTCTCAGTCAGCTCTTGTTCCTCTTCTCAATACGGCAGGAGTTCTCATATCCAACTTTGCCGGAGGGTTTCTCATAGCTTCAATGGGACTTAAGACATCATTGCAGCTGGGACTTCTTTTCGGGCTTTTGGGTACAGCTCTTTTCGCTACCTCATACTCGTTTCTTCAGGTCCTGATGGGCGTATTTTTTATAGGAATGACAACTGGAACGGTTTTCATGAGTCTTACCTCTATTTTTGCCTCTCTTGATTCAAAGTATGCAAATTATGGGCTTTTTCATGCGTTTTTCGGAATAGGCGGAATCGTATCGCCCCTTATAACCGCTTTTTTTCTTAAAGCGAACTTTTCGTATCGAAATATTTTTGCCCTTTATACAGTGGTTATGGCTTTAATCCTTGTATATACGTCGATGCTCAAGTATCTTGAAAACACCAGACATCCGGCTATACAGCCAAAGGAAGCCCTTGGTATAATATCAAGGCCTTTGGTTTATCTGACACTTTTGATATTTTTGTTGTATGCAGGAACGGAGATAGGTATAACCACATGGAGCGGGAATCTTTTTGAAAAAGCTTTCCTTCTCAGCAAAAGCAATGCTCAGCTTTTACTGAGTACCTTTTGGGCTGCGTATACCTTTGGAAGGATAATAACGGAGTATATTGACAGAAAGCTTGGCGCTATAAGAACCATAATTCTATCTTCCGTTATGGTTATTATAAGCATAGCGGCCATGCTTACGATAAAAAACTCCGTAATGTTCATTTTTATAGGATTATTCCTTGGACCTATATTCCCGACCGTTCAGAAATATGCAAATTCTAAGCTTTCTCAGAGGGAGATCGGGCTTTACAGTGGATTATCATATGGTTTTACCGGTTTCGGATCAATGCTTATAGTTACGTCCATGGGCCTTGCAG
>CALMRR010000318.1 GCA_937871925.1 uncultured Petrotoga sp. | reverse complement strand
GAGAAAAAATGGCCTATCCTTTATTAAATAAAAAAACTCCTTGGGGAGTTTTTTTATTTTTCATGTTTCCTAATTGAATTTTTTCCGTTTTTTTTCGCATCGTAAAGTGCTTCATCAGCTTTTTTTATACATTCCTTCCAGTCTTCAGAAGCAAAGTTGCAGTAGTACCCTATTGAAACACTTATAAACTTTTTGTCTTCATATCTGAAGATTTTGCTGCTGTTAATGGTTTGCTTGAGTTTTTTACAGAACTGCAGAACCTCTTTTTCGTCTTTGCCGATCAGAACATACAAAAACTCATCTCCTCCATACCTTCCGGCAACTACACCTTCATTGTCATAAGACTGTGAGATCTTTCCTATAAGCTCTATAACTTCATCACCCTTCTGATGGCCATATGTATCGTTTACGATCTTAAAATCGTCTATATCCATCATCACGACAGAAAAACTATCTTTTAATTCTGACAGGAAATCGATCATGTAATTATAATTATAAAGACCGGTAAGTCTGTCTTTTATCGATGAAAGATACATAAAATCAGATTTTTCTTTTTCCTTTAAAAATTTATTTTGAAGAGCCAGATAGTATTCAATGACTATGAGAAACAGACCAGATGAGAAAAAAACAAGACCGAAAAGACTGTAGCTCAGACGCGAAAATCCTCCCATTATGACATTTAAAGTATCATAAGCAGCGCAGAAAAGCAGTAATCCGGAGCTGCAGAAAATTATCAGTTCCTGCATGCCTCTGCGAGAAACACTCAAACATGCCGTCATCCATCCCACAATATTGGCTAATACTGCAATATTGGTAATACCGTAATTAACCTGAAACTTGTACATTGTTGGGGAAAAACCATATAACAGAACCGCTGCAGCAACAGCTGAAACTCCAAGCCAAAGGTTGTACTTCTTTCGGTACTTTTTATAGATTGCTATGCTTGTAAAAAAAGCAGCCATATAAACCGCACTCAAAATAATTTTTTTAAAGATAAGCAGAGGCACCGGAATAACCATGACCGGAATATAATCGAGCGTATTTATGCTTGCCAAAAGAGCTCCCAAAGCAAAATAAAATACCTCCGCCGGTGCTTTTTTTCTTGAAGAAATAAAAAATATGGCAAAGAAAAAAAATGCTATAAGATTAAATGCAAATGAAAAAATAATCAATCCGTTCAGTTGAATTGAAAAAAAATCTATAAGTCTCGAACTGTTTGATTTATCAACTATCATAATCGGAAAATCTGATTTTCCAAGCTCACCGTCCGCATATATCCTGAAAACAATCTCATTAGACTGTCTAAGATCGGTTCTGCTTATCTCATGATAAGAAAAACCATTCCATATGTTACTGTTTAACCTGTAATCACCGTTGGATCCTATATATCTTCCGTTAAAGAAAACATCGTAGGAAAGAGCGCACAGTCTGTATGCGAAAAGATAAAAACTTTCGTCATCAGATAAATTTATAAAATCATCCTCCGGAAGATACGTGTAAAAACTGTACTCAGTTGGCATTGAAGTTTCTATAAGCCGATAATTAAGAGTATCAGAACTATTGGCAGTATAAAAGCTGCCTAACTTTATATTGGGAGTACCGTTAATGATACTTTCCATTTTATAATTAATAAACAAGACTATTGCTAAAAAAAACAGAAAATAAAACGCAATAATAACTAACCCTTTCCTCATTTATATCTCCGTATGAACTTTTTTTATTTTTCTAGTTTAAAGATAAAAACTACGGTTCAGGTTTTGAACTTTTGCACAGCCTGCTCAAGCTTTTCGGCCATACCGTTCAACAGCCTGGCTGATTCAGTGGTTTTTTCTGCGGCTGCAAGCTGTTCTTCTGTATTTTCCTCAATCTCTTTATTTTTTTGCAGAAACTCTTTTATAGTAGAGTTGGTTGTTTTTACAGAATCTGATACCTTTGCCACCGTACCGGAAACATCTGTGGCCGATACTGTAACCTCTTTTATTTCTTGGGCTGTCCGGACTGAAGATTCAAAAATGGATTTAAAGACTTCGCTGCTCTGTCCTATAGAGCTTATGCCTTTTTTTACTTCCATGCTCAGCTTTTCTATGGACTGTATGGACTTATCTGAGTTCTCTCCTACTTTGGAAATAATATCCTGTATTT